>CAZTOO010000093.1:2721-4939 GCA_964615215.1 uncultured Methanosarcinales archaeon | reverse complement strand
GGGCTGACGCCGGGGCCCCTAGACTCGACGTGAGGGCCGCGCGGCTCGCGCCAGCGGGGGACAAGCCGGAGGACGAACTGCGTGGATACCGCGACGAGCGCCGCCCCAGTGCAGACGACGCCGGCCCCGAAGCGGCGCAGACGCGTCCTTCGGCTCGTCGTGCTCATCGTCCTGGGCAGGAAGATGAAAGGCAGGAAGAAATAGTTTTTTATTTTTTTCTCTTTTTTCTTATATCCTTGCTTTTTCTGACGGAGATGAAGAGTAAGCTTCTGTTCTCAACCCTATACGACTTATGTACCTGGGCTTTAACGGCTTGAGGCTTCCCCACACTACTCTTCTTCGTCTAAGTGAGTTGAAAGTGAAGATTAATACGACGAATCCGAAGAGTGGGCTTAGGGAGCAGGAGCTGTTAGACTTAAGGGAGACACACGCTAAGAAAAGTATTAAAAAGAGCATCTGTTTACTGGGGGATATGGCCAAAAAGAACATAGCAGTCTTCATCTCAGGCTCCGGCACGAACCTTCAGGCTATCATAGACAGGTGGAAGAAAGGCTATTTCAGGAATGCGACCATCGCCTGCGTACTATCCAATAAGGCTGATGCTCATGGCCTGGATAGGGCTGTGAAGGCGAAGATACCTGCCATCGTGGTGTCGCACAACGAATTCTCCAGCCGTGAAGAGCATGAGAAGGAGATCGAGAAGGTGCTGGCAAAGTACCATATAGACCTTATCGTGCTTGCAGGCTATATGAGACTCATGAGTCCGGAGTTTGTGAAGAAGTGGAAATACAGGATCATCAACATCCATCCTGCATTATTGCCCTCATTTGCAGGCACTGACGGCTATGGAGATGCATTCAACTATGGGGTGAAAGTGTCAGGGATAACGATCCATTTCGTCGACGAAGGCTGCGACACAGGCCCTATCATCTATCAGGAAAGCTTCCCCATAGGCCCAAAAGACACGAAAGAAAGCGTTAAGGAAAGAGGGTTGAAGATAGAGCACAGGGCGTATCCGTATGTGATCAAGATGCTCACTGAGAAGAGGTGGAAGGTTCAGGGACGGAAGGTTGTGATGTAGCTCTTTTTCTTGCGTATTCTGCCTCAAAATATCTCTTGACCTGGTCACCGACTGCAAGGAACCTTGCCCTTGAAGAGCCTGCAGAGATCTCCTCTTCATTGAAAGTGGCATTTCCCATGCCTGAATGCGCTTCCTGAAGGGCATGTTCAGCAGACATTGCATTGTTGTCTCCTGTGCCTTTCCATAAAAGAGGTGGTGCAGTAGTGAATATGGCTGTATCTTTCCCATACATGAAATGCACATACTGGTCATGTCTCAGGGCGGGCTTGGAGAGTCCGAGACGCACCAATTCCCTCGTGAGAAAAGACTGGTCATTGCCACACGGCCGTATGTTGCTCCTGGCATAATAGTTTGCGAAGAGGAATGGGGTGGATGGTTCTATATCACAGGTTCCCAGATAGGCAAACCCTATGTCTTCAAGGAGATGCTCGAACTCAGGAGCGACTGCATACTTGAGAGGGTTGTCTGATTCGTCAGGAGCATAAGTCTCAAGCCTGCCTTGCTTATGCTCAAGCTTGGCGAGCAGCTCATCTACAGAAGAGTGTCCTGAGGCACCTTTTCCATGGAAAAGTTCCTCTATTTTCTGCTTTGAATCCTTACCTTTTACCAATAACATCCCCTGTAACCAGAGAGTATATACCTATGGACCTGTTTATAAAAGTTTAGTAGAAACATGGGACTGGGAGGATTCGAACCCCCGTTGGACGCAGAGGGTAGATAAGATTATTCTTCAATAATCTCTTTCGTCTTGGAAAGCACCTGTTTTGCCAATGAGAAGAGTTCGTCATACAAGGTGTCCTCTACAGAAAGGCCAGTCCCATACTGATATTGTTCTCTAAATTTGACACTGGTCTTCTCTGATGGATCCTTGACATCCATCGATGCAATCCGTTTCAGAAGATTCGTATCAAAAGAAATCTTCTTTTCGTCTATCAGATGATAGATCAATGCAAAGGTGCATTCCTGGTTCCTTGATTCATAGCCGGATTTTATAGCAATAGCTAACAAGGAATGATACATTGAATAGAAGAGGGTGCTTGTGCTGATGTCTGAGAACCTGTTTTTAGCCAGGAGATCTGAAGCCTTGAGATAATGTTCAGCCTTGGCGATGTGTTCCTTTGCCTTTTTCTTGTCAGG
>CAZTOO010000093.1:0-2711 GCA_964615215.1 uncultured Methanosarcinales archaeon | reverse complement strand
ACAACAAGACCTCTGTGGGTGTCTGACTCCTTGAGTTCCTTCTGGGCTTTCTTGATGCACCACTCAACCTTATTCTTTTGATGAGTCATTTTGATAACACCTCTATGAACCTATCCTCTCCAAATGCCACAACCCCTTTTATTGCATTGAGGAGCGGCTTATCCCCCTTCTGGATGTTCTGGATGATGTCGCTTTCGAGCTGATAAAGAGGGTGGATTTGTTTGTCATTTAGATGGTTTATCTCCTCAACCTCTTTCTGCACCTTCCTGAAGTCCTCTTTCCTGACGATGATGAGCGCATCGATATCGCCTGCTTTCTCTTCTTTCTTAAGAGCTGAACCAAAAAGGATAATAGAATCTGCGCTTTTGATGTTCTTAAGGTCATTAAGCCATCGTTTGGCATAAGGAGAAGCATTCTCTGCCTCCCTGACAAGGAGGAACTTGAGGTATTGCTTTGCATAAGCGCTCTTCTGATTGATCTTATAGATTTTTGCATTGCCTATCTTCCTAGAGGAGATTATGTCTTCTTTTTCCAGCCTTTTTGCTATCTTCAGGGCTCCCATTGAGGAGATGCCTAATCCCTTAGAGATGCTGTTCGCATTATACTCTGCTTCAGGACTTTTCAGTATCTTGAGGAGGAACTTCATCTCATTCTGGCTGATCTCTTCCATGTAAACCCACAGTTTAACTATATAAACTGCTAGTTTAAATACCTTTCGGTCAGAAGATAAGTATGGGGCTGCGGGGATTCGAACCCCGGTTGGACGCATTCTGGATGCAAAAGCATACCCCAAGCGCCAGTGATAGCCAAGCTACACTACAGCCCCTTGATGGTATCCAGGAAAAGGAGCTCTCTTAAAAAGCTTGCTCTTGATAAAAATTTATAAAGGATTCATTAACACTGAGGGAGAATGAGGTGTGCATGTGCCTGACACGAAAGTGATGAGGATTCTCGACTCTTTTCTTGAGATGGTGCAAGGCAAGGAATACCTGCCTAAAGTCCCCAATGGACAGAAGATGTCTTTCAAACCCTTTTTTGTCTCCATCTCCCTCGATGAGGAGGAAGAGTATTACATTACGGTACGGAACGGCGCTCTTGCAAAGAGGACACCATTCCAGCCGCCCACCCACATAGGGAGGGTAGAGATAAGGATGGGAGATTATGAAAGAGGAGGCGGCTTCAGCTCGGGAATATTCTCTCTTCCGCAGGATCTTAATGAGAGGGCAGCACTGACAGAGCTGAGCGACACAGCCAATGAGGCGTTCTATGACTGTATTGACGACTATATACGAAGGATAAACAACAGCATAGGCGTACAGGACGAGGAAGACAGAAGGGAGAAATTCCTGTTCTTTTCCAGAGAGAAAAGCGTGCGTTACGAGGAACAGAGGAAGACCCATACGCTTGACACAAAAGGCATAGAGGAGATGCTGCTTGATATCTCCAGAAAGCTGATGAGGCCTGAGATATGGAATGTAGAACTCCACTTTTCCTTCTTCAATGCAAGCAGGTATCTTCTCACTTCAGAGGGGACAAGGATATTCACCGCAACCCCAAGATACCTGGTGGCTCTGCATCTGGTGTCCCCGACAATAAAAAGCCATTATCTCCTCGGGAACAGTTGGGTATTCCATAGCAGGGAGATGGAGGCTTTCCCTTCGCATGATCTGCTCATGGAAAAAGGTGAGAGGCTCATCGGAGAGCTCATGGAGATGAGGAAAGCCCCTGTAGAGAAGAACGGCATCTATCCCGCCATACTGGATACGAAAAATCATGGTGTGCTCTGGCATGAGGTAATAGGGCATTCCCTAGAGGCCCACAGGATGCAGGAGGACGATTGTGAATATGATGAAAGCACTCCTTTCGAGGGGAACATAGGCACCAAAGTGGCTCCCTCTTTCATCACTGTTCATGATGACCCGACCAGAAAGGATCTCGTAGGGCATTACAAATATGATGATGAGGGAGTGAAAGGCAAGAAGACGCTCCTCATCGAACAGGGCATCCTAAAAGGGTATCTTCATTCTCGGCAGAGCGCCGGCTATTTCAGGACACAATCGAATGGCCATGCACGTTCCTCTGACAGGCATGACCCTATCCCAAGGATGAGCAATATCGTGGTATCGTCCTCCAAGAGCATACCCTTCGAAGAGCTGAAAGAGGAGCTTATGAAGCAGTGTGTGGAGCAGAAGAGGGAATATGGACTTCTGATAGAAGGCACTTCAGGAGGGTTCAGCCTTCCCGAAGAGAGCTATTTCAACACCACTCCCACTAACATATTCCGCATCTACACAAACGGGAACAGGGAGAGGGTGAGAGGCATCTATATCGTAGGCACACCATACCAGACACTTCAGAACATCGTCATGACCAGTGACAGATATGGAGCATTCCATGGGGTATGCGGAGCTGAATCCGGATGGGTGTCTTCATCAGAGCTGGCGCCAGATGCCCTGGTATCAAGCCTGGAAGTGAAAAGGATACCCAATGATGCCTATGAGAGACTGAGGGCGCCCATCTTCCCGAGACCAAGGATAGAAAGATGAGTGCTATCATAACCTTTAAATAAGACTGTTTTTTCTGTCCACAGCATCAGGGGGATAGGTTTGGCGACTAAAAAAGTGAAAGAAAGTAAACCACAAGAGAAGGATGAGGTGGATTCTGGCCATATTGTTGCTGTCTCCTCCATGCCTGACAAAGAGCTGGAGCAG
>CAZTOO010000092.1:0-4959 GCA_964615215.1 uncultured Methanosarcinales archaeon | reverse complement strand
CGGTGCTGAACACGTGAATGTGCAGCCGCATTCCGGAAGCCAGGCGAATTTTGCTGTCTTCATGGCAGTGCTTGCTCCTGGAGATCCTGTGTTGGGCATGGCGCTGGATGCAGGAGGGCATCTGACTCATGGGTATAAAGTCAATTTCTCAGGCAAGATCTACACGTCCCACAACTATGGAGTGAATCCTGCGACAGGACTCATCGACTATGCTGAGATACGGCGGAAAGCAAGGGATATCAAGCCCAAGATGCTGGTGACTGGCTATTCAGCGTATCCCAGACTTCTGGACTGGAAGATGTTGCGGGCGATTGCCGATGAAGTGGGGGCAGTATTGATGGCAGACATAGCGCATATTGCAGGCATGATCGCTGCAAAACAGATACCTTCTCCCATACCTTATGCTGACATTGTGACAACAACCACTCACAAGACATTACGCGGGCCCAGAAGCGGGCTGATTATGTGCAAGAAGGAGTGGGCGAAAAAGATCGATTCTGCTGTCTTCCCAGGCTCACAGGGAGGGCCATTAGAGCATATCATCGCAGCAAAGGCAGTTGCCTTCAAAGAGGCACTGCATCCCTCATTTGTGACGTATCAGAAGCAGGTGCTGAAGAATGCCAAGGCGATGGCAGCACGATTCTCTAAGAACGGGTTTGCTCTGGTGACGAATGGGACAGACAACCATCTGATGCTGGTCGATCTGAGGCCTAAATCAATCACAGGAAAAGAGGCTGAGGACATGCTCGGGAGAGCTGACATCACTGTCAACAAGAACACCATCCCTGCAGACCCTGAGAAGCCCACCATTACTTCTGGTATAAGGATAGGCACTCCAGCCATGACCTCCAGAGGCATGAAGGAGAAGGAGTTCGAATACATTGCGGAACTCATCACTGAAGTGATCGAGACAAAGAACAATGCAGTGATTGACGGTGTGAGAGCGAAGGTGCATGAGTTGTGTGCGAGATTCCCGCTGTATGAAGAATAGTTTTCCTATCCTATCTTCAGGAATTCATCAATATACTGCATGATTCTTTCTTTCTTTTCTGTGTTTATGGAGACTTCAAGGCCATAGGCTGTTGGTTTCGTGAAAAGGATTCTTTCTTTGATAAGTTCTGCAACACTCTCTTTGACTTTTCCTGCCAGATCTTTCGGGAAACCTTTCGGAAGGTTCTCTATGGAGGTATGGCTATGATGGAATTTTCCCATACGTGTCAGCTTATGCAGGATCTTTCCTTTTATCAGAGAAGGTGTCCAGTGAGTGTCCATAATAATAGACTCTGAAAGGTAAACTTTATATACTTTTCTATTTTATTATCCTCTATGGAAGAAAAATCACTGCTTTTACGGCTGACTGGAGAAATGCCCCTCTTCAAGATAATTGACTTTCTGATTGAGAACAAAGGCATGGATTTCAGTAAGAAGGATATCGCAGAAGGTGCAGGAGTTGCAAGAGCATCACTCTTCAACTACTGGAAAGAGCTGGAGCACCAGGGGATAGTGAGAGTGACACGGACTTTCGGAAAGACAAAATTATACACCTTGGATTCAAAAAACCAAGTCACGCAAAGGCTCCTGGAGTTGGAGAAGACTCTTATCTCTCTTGCTCTTGAGAAGCAGGTGAAGAAGGAAGTGTCTGTAAGATAGTGTTTTGATATGATGTTCTTTCTTTCGTTTCTCTCTCTTTGCTGACGTATCTGAAGAGTAGGCCAGTAGCTAAGGGCTTTTACGGCTTGGGTAGATGAGTCTAAAGGTTTAAGGCTCCCCACATTACTCTAAAGAGTTAGAGAAAAAACGAGAAATATCATCTATTCTTTCTAAAGGCAATAAAGAATTTATACTACTGCCTGTTTCTTAAGCATATGACTGCGCATATCATCGATGGGAAGGCTGTTGCTGCCACAGTCTATGCCGGCATCAAGAAAGAGGTCTCTAAGCTGAAGGAGAAGCCAGGCCTTGCTGTAGTGAGGGTTGGGAATGACCCTGCTTCTGTCATCTATGTGGACAAGAAAGAGAAAGCATGCCAGGAGCATGGTTTCTATTCAAAAAAAGTGATTCTGAAAGAATCTGCAACTGAAGAGGAGCTGTTAGGACAGATATTTGCCCTCAATGAGGATCCTGCCATACATGGCATCTTGGTGCAGCTGCCAGTGCCTAAGCATATCACTCCAGCTCTTGTTCTGGATGCTGTTAATCCCTTGAAAGATGTGGATGGTTTCAACGCAATAAATGTGGGTGCATTGGCTTCAGGCAATCCTGGTTTTGTGCCTGCAACTCCAAAAGGAATCATGAGACTGCTGGAGAGCATCAAATGCGATATTGCCGGGAAACACGCTGTTGTCGTCGGAAGAAGCACTATTGTGGGAAGGCCTGTTGCTCTGCTTCTGTTGAATGCACATGCCACTGTTACTGTATGCCATTCCAAGACTAAGGATTTAGGTGCTATCACCAGACAGGCTGATATCCTCGTTTCTGCTGTGGGAAAACCTGGCCTGATAACGAAAGAGATGGTGAAGAAAGGGGCTGTTGTCATTGACGTCGGCATGAACAGGGTGTCGGATAAGGATGCACCAAAAGGTTATGTGCTGAAAGGGGATGTGGACTTTGAAAAGGTGAAGGAAGTTGCGTCTTTCATCACTCCTGTCCCAGGCGGTGTGGGGCCGATGACGATTGCGATGTTATTGCGGAATACGTTGGATGCGTATAAGAAGCAAAAAGAAGTGAAATTGCCTATCTGATTCTTTTGTTTTGATTCTCTTTTCCTATTTGAAGAGTAAGCCTCTGTTTAAGGGCTGTTATCGTTCAGAACGATAATTATCTAGAGCTTCCCCACACTACTCTTCTTATTCGTCGTATAGAAAAGAGGAATAATCACTCTTCTACAGACTATTTGAAGAGTAGTGTTCTGCTTAAGGGCCATTGAGCTTAGGAGACGCAAGAAAGAAAATCCATTAAACCATCTTAAGATGTCCGGTGATATTGTCTAACTTCTCGGAATAATCAGGACCAACACCTAAACAGGTCATGGTATTGGGAGCCAGGACCGTATGGCCTGCGTCTATGATTAAAGAAGTGATGAAACCTGCGTCATCCAGGATCTGCTTGAACTTCAAAAGTTCCTTCTTATTCTCCACCCTGAGGACTACTTTCTTTGCTCCGCCAGTGCGCCATTCTGAAGCCAGCTTCTTGTCTTTCTTCTGCGTCTTTAAGAATGCCTCTAACGAAGCATGGGCTACCTGTGCTGAGAGCTTGCCTTTCGGCAGGTTGAGATCTTTCCTTACGAGTATGACTTGCTTGAGCATATGGTTTTGATGAGGTCTTGGGTATTTAAAGGCTTTGCTTATAGAGGATAATGGTGCGTTATTCTCTATTTTGTCACCACTTGAGAGTAAGTAAGTAACGAAAGGTTTATAAAGGCTGGGATGCTTATCCTCTCAGAATGGGACTCCTCGACAGACTGCGAAGCAGAGGTAGTGTGCCTACTGCGGTTATTGATAGAAAAGAGCGCGTTAGCTTAGAGGTTTTGGCAGAGAACGTTCCTGCTTTACACAGGACCCTTGTAAGCTCTTATTCTTCTGATTATATCCTTGGTGATTATGGGGCAAAGTCTGTACTAAGGATCCTTATCTTAGATGACCTGCCTGACAACAGGAGAAGGATTATACGAAATATTGAGAAATTCTTCCATGAGAACTATTTCATTCCAGGCCAGAAAGTGCCTTTTGATGAAAGGAACCCTGACTTCCTCTTCATCCCCCATGTCCATTCGATAGAATTCTATGAAGCAGGCGATGTTCTGGAAGCATTGCATCATTTTGGGGGAGCGCATATTGACAGTGAAGGAAAGATATCTTTTACCCCCCATAAGGCTCAGATCAATACGCCGGATCTTAACGTCGTAGATATCGTTATGGAAGAATCTGCGTATCCTGCCTATTCAGGCATTGATTTTACTGGTTATATTGAAGACTGCCATCTTCCGTGCAGGTCCTTTGTCCTTACAGCCAAAGAGAACCAGGAAGAAGAGCTTGGAAAAGGCCTGAATTATTCAAATATCAGGGGATTTGCAAAGAAAAGCGACACTATCCTCCTTCCTACAGAGAAAATGACTTCTGCGTTCCCTGAGAAGCTCAGGGACATCGCTACCCTTATGTATGCAGACCGCCAGCGTGAGGCTCAGGCAGAACGGGACAGGAAACTGGTCAATGTCATGCCTGCCTTGCTGGGCATCATCCAGAACTACTTCGACATCGTCACAGGCACGCACGCAAGCGGCGTCACCAAGCTTGTCGAGTATGTCGGCAACAGACTCAAAGAGCAGCACCCTGATAATGAGGACTACCAGAAGATTGATCCTGTGCTCCTGTCGTTCAATGCTGCGCTCCATGATATCGGGAAAATCATGATGTCCAAGGCAATCCTTGCAAAGCAGCAGACATTCTCTTATGACCAGAAGAATTTTGAAAGATACATCAGAGAGACTCTACTTACCAGACTGGAAGGCGATGCCGAGCTCACTACTGTTCCTGAGCAGTTCCGGGATTATTTCGCTTCCATCTTCACAGAAAAGCATCCAGAGCTCTATCAGGCAATAATGACAGAGGTCATACAGCAGAGACTGGAGAATGATGATATCTTCTCTTCACTTCCCGAGGAGTCAAGGCAGCATCTCTATGATATTCTTTTACAGCCTCCTGAAGGCAGCGTTGAGGGCCTTGCAGTCTCGCTGGAAAAAAGATTTGAGCAGGACCCAGCCTTCAGTGAACTGTCATCCAGCTATAAAAAAAGGCTTGTGAAATTCCTGGATACACGACTAACAGAGGAAGAGCAAAGGAAGATACAGCATTCAGGAAGGTTAACTGAGGATATCGAAAGGCCGCTTATGAATTTCCATATCTGTGCAGGAGAACTGATCCGCGATGATTTCATGGAATATGTCAGGACAGTCATTCACGA
>CAZTOO010000091.1:0-4960 GCA_964615215.1 uncultured Methanosarcinales archaeon | reverse complement strand
AAGTGGTGTATATAGATACTGAAGGGAATTTCTCTGTAGAACGTTATGCCCAGCTGGATCCTGACTACCAGGAGAACATGAAACACCTCCTGTTCTTCAAGCCAACCTTCTTTGAGGAGCAGAAGAAATGCCTTGACGCATTGAAGAAGAAGCTGCCTGAGGGCACAGGCCTCGTGATTGTGGATTCCGTAGTGATGCTCTACCGCCTTGAATTGGGCCAGGCGAAAGACACCTATAACACCAACCGTGAATTGGGTGTGCAATTGGCATATCTCACAGAGATTGCCAGAAAGAACGACATCCCTGTTGTTGTCACTACGCAGGTCTATTCCAAGATGGAGGAGAATGAAGGCATCAATATCGTAGGGGGAGACATACTGAAATATTCCAGCAAGTGCATGATTGAACTCCAGAAGTTCCATGACAACAAACGTGTCCTGACATTGAGAAAGCATCGCGCCCTGAAGGAAGGCAAGACCCTCTTCTTTGCCATCACGCAAGAGGGCATAGAGATTCTCGACGGGAAATAATGTTCCTGATTGAAACGAAACATTTTCTCCATCATTTGTTCCAAATGGGACGAAGAGTATAAAAAGGCGTTCTTGAGAAAAAAGCACAACAATCCTGTCTGTATGAGGGGTAAGAACCATGAGTGCTTTGCCAAAAAGTGATGTTAAAGTCCCGCCGCTGGAAGTGCTGGCCGATCGAGCTGCTGAAACTGTCCTCCATCAAGTGAGGAGCAATTATGTCGGCCTGACAGGCCCGCCATGGGCATATTCTCCGAATAATCCTGCACCCCCTCCTCAGCCGTCCCTGTATGATCAGCAGCTTGCTGCTGTCTTAGGCCAGCATGGAGACAGGCTGGGAAGAAGCGATGCATGCGCTGATTATGTAGCTGCCACGTTGGCATACGCACCTAAAGAATAATTCGCTCTTTTATTTCTTCTTGATACTCCTTTTTGACGCTTCTGAAGAGTAAAGTGCGGGTTTCCTAGGCTTAACTTCTTTAGAAACGCAGAATCTTAACAGCCTTCGACCCCGCACTACTCTAAATATCCGTAGTATGTAGTCTCTGCATATCCCTACTAAGCACTATCCGAAGAGTAAGCCTAGGAACGGGAGCAGCCAAAAGAGAGGGGAAAGAGAGAAAACGGGACTGACCGTAACCTTTATAAAGCACCTCTTTTTCTTGAGAATCCTCGTAAAATGTCAGTATCCAACGAGATACTGCACATAGGAAACAACAAGCCTGAAAAGATAGCCTCTTCAGTACGCGTTGAAAAATGCGGAATTCTAGAAGGCGTCAGGAAAAGGCTTTTCAAATGCATCATGCATGAAAGGTACTCCTATCTTCGCGGCTTGAGAGAAGACTGTAAAGTTGTGAAACAATGGGACGAATACACGCACCGCGATACGGAAGCATGCAGTTCTGGCCTAGAGTGAGAGCCAAGAACGAGACTGCACGAGTCAGGTCCTGGACTAAAGTGGAAAAGCCCCAACTTCTCGGATTTGGCGGCTACAAGGCAGGCATGACCCATCTCATTGTCACAGACAACAGGGCAGCATCAATGACAAAAGGCGAAGAAATCTCCATGCCTGTCACTGTCGTCGAATGCCCTCCTATGAAAGTCGCAGCATTCAGGTTCTATAAGAAAGAAGGGACAGCTATGAACGTCAAGACAGAGGTCTGGCTCAAGCCGCAGAAGGAATTGGCAAGGACCATCCCTCTGCCGAAGAAAGACCATACAGAGAAGCTCAAGGACATAGAGACAAAGCTCGACAGCTTTGACAGGATGAGCGTCCTGGTCTACACGCAGCCGAAATTCACCGGCATCGGCAAGAAGAAACCTGAATTGTTCGAACTGGGTGTTGGCGGAAAGACTGTCAAGGAACAGTATGAGTATGCGAAGGCGTTCGCAGAGAAAGACATCACTATCAAGGACATCTTCAAGGAAGGCACCCTGGTGGATGTGCATGCTGTCACCAAAGGCAAAGGCTTCCAGGGCCCTGTCAAGAGGTTCGGTATCAGCTTAAGATCCCATAAGGCAGAGAAGACAAAGAGAGGTCCTGCGACATTGGGCGGCTGGGTCGGCCATGCTCATTTCATGTATCGAGTCGCGCATGCTGGCCAGATGGGATACCACACCAGGATAGATTACAATAAGATGATCATCATGATAGGTGATGACCCTGCAAGAGTGAATCCGAAAGGTGGTTTCCTGAGATATGGGTTGGTGAAAAGCCCTTATGTGCTCATCAAAGGCTCTGTCCCCGGTCCGGTAAAGAGGTTCCTCAGGATGAATGTTGCCCAGAGGCCCAACAGGAAGCATACCAAGGACGCCCCTTCAATCCAGATTATCAATATAGAATCAAAGCAGTAAGGCAAGAACATGAAACTTGACATCATCGCACAGGACGGGACGAAGAAAGGCACCAAACAGATGCCGAAACAGTTTGACGAGGCATACAGGCCTGATGTGATACAGCGTGCAGTCGAGGTCATCCACAGGAATTCAAGGCAGGTCTACGGCTCTGACCCAAGGGCAGGCATGAAAAGCTCGCCTGATGTCTCCAGGAGGAGAAGGAAATACAGGGGCTCATACGGAAAAGGCATCTCGAGAGTGCCGAGAAAAGTCCTCACAAGGAACGGTTCCCAGATGAACTGGGTGGGTGCCTTCATGCCAGGAACTGTCGGCGGAAGAAGGGCACATCCCCCTAAAGCGTCCAAGATATGGAGCAGGAAAATCAACGACAAGGAGAGGAAGCTTGCGATAAGAAGCGCTCTTTCCGCAACTCTCAATAAAGAGCTGGTGAAAGGAAAAGGCCATGATGTGCCTGCAGCATACCCTTTCATCCTCGACTCTGCCGTCGAATCCATCGAGAAGGCAAAAGAGTTCGAGCTGGCACTTGAGAAGCTGGGCTTTGAGAAAGAGCTGGAAAGGGCTGCAGAGAGGAAGACTAGGGCAGGAAGGGCACGGAGGAGAGGAAGGAGATACAAGAGAAGAGTGGGCCCCCTGGTTGTCGTCGCTGATAGCTGCCCCCTCCTGAAGAAAGGCCAGAACATCCCTGGAGTGAAGGTGGTGTCAGTCAAGAACCTTAATGCAGCTGTCCTTGCACCGAGCAATGAAGGTGTCAGGCTCACCCTGTTCACTGAGAACGCGCTCAACGCTATGGAAAAGAACAACCTGTTCATGTGATGAAAATGATAGTCAAATACCCGCTTTCCACAGAAAAGGTCATCAGGCTCATGGAAGCTGAGAACAAAATGGTGTTTATCGTAGACAGGAAAGCGAAGAAGCCTGAGATAAAGAAAGCGATAGAAGAGATGTTCAAGGCGAAAGTGAAGAACGTGAACACCACTATCGACAGGGAAGGCAGGAAAAAAGCATATATCACTTTCAGCGAGGAGACTCCGGCAATCGACATTGCCACGAATCTCGGGCTGATGTAACGGAAAAAGTATGGAAAAGGAACAAAGGTAATGCAACATGGGAAAAAACCTTATCCAGCAGGCAAGAGGCACAGGAAGCCCTACCTACAGGTCTCCGGGCCACAGATTCAAAGGCTCTACAAAGCACAGGAGCTGGATTGATGCACCCATAACCAAAGGCAAGATACTGGACTTCACCCACTGCCCTGGGCATTCATCCCCTCTCGCACTCGTGGAATATGAAGATGGTGAACTCTCATTGCTTCCTGCTCCTGAAGGCATGAAAGTGGGAGACCATGTGGAGGCAGGCACCCAGGCGGCTGTCACTGTCGGAAACACCCTGCCCCTTTCAGCGATACCTGAGGGCACTGAGATATTCAACATCGAGGCAACTCCCGGCGACGGAGGGAAGTTTGTCCGCTCTTCCGGTGTGTTCGCGAGGATTGTCGCGCAACAGCCTGATAAGGTCGTGGTGATGCTGCCGTCGAAGAAAGAGAAGACCTTCAACCCGAAATGCAGGGCCATCATAGGCATCGTGAGCGGCGGGGGAAGGCCTGAAAAACCATGGCTCAAGGCAGGCAAGAAGATGCATGCCATGAGAGCAAGAAACAAACTGTATCCGAACATCAGCGGAGCCGCACAGAACGCTGTCGACCATCCGTTCGGCAACAAGAGGACATCAAGGAAGTCCAAGGCAAGACCCACATCAAGGAATGCCCCGCCTGGAAGGAAGGTGGGCATGATAGCAGCAAGACGCACAGGAAGGAAGAAATGAATCATACTGACTGATGAACAATGGCAAAAAAAGAATTCGTGTACCGGGGCAAGAGCCTCCAGGAACTCCAGGAGATGAGCATCAATGAACTGGGCAGTCTCCTTCCCTCCAGGCAGAGAAGGAAGATAAAGAGAGGCTTCACGAAACAGGAGCAGACCTGCATGAAGAATCTGGAGGTCGCAAAGAAGCCTGTCAAGACGCACTGCAGGGACATGATTGTCCTGCCGTTCATGGTCGGAAAGGCTGTCCATATACACACAGGGAAAGAATTTGTCCCTGTCACCATCATGCCTGAGATGATCGGGCACACCTTCGGAGAGTTGACGCTGACAAGGAAGAGGGTAGCACATAACGCACCAGGCATAGGCGCCACAAAATCATCAGGAGCAATATCAGTGAAATGAACATGGCAAAAGGATACGCATTCACACGTTTCAATGAACACATGGCCAGGGCCAAGGGCATGTCACTGCCCATCTCCTTAAAATCATCCATAGAGATATGCAGAGAAATCCGGGGCAGACCAGTCCAGAGAGCAAAGGCCATACTGAATGAGGCCATCTCGCTCAAGAAAGCCATCCCTTTCAAGACGTTCCATGGCGACCTTGCCCACAAGAAGAAGATGGGCCCTGGAAGATACCCTGTCAAGGCATGCAGGAACATCCTTGCGCTGCTCGAGGCTGCAGAGGCCAACGCACAATACAAGGGCCTCAACATAGGGAGCCTGAAGATAACGCATATCTCAGCATCCAACG
>CAZTOO010000090.1:0-4994 GCA_964615215.1 uncultured Methanosarcinales archaeon | reverse complement strand
TCAAGGTCACCAAGGATGCCATAGAGCTTGTGGCCATGGACCCTGCGAATGTGGCTATGGTAATCTTCAAGCTGCTGTCCAGCAGCTTTGCTGAATATAAAGTGGACAAGCCCCTGGACCTGACCATCAATCTTGCGCAGCTGAAACAGATACTGAGGAGAGCAGGAACTTCTGACATGCTGACTCTGGAGATTGCAGAGAGCAAGCTGAAAGTGACACTGCTCGGAAAGACCAGGAGGGCATTCTCACTGCCGTTGATTGAAGGGGAAGAGAAAGAGCAGAAAGTCCCGGAACTGAAATTTAACGCTGAAGTGCATTTCCCCACTGCCACACTGACAGAAGCTATCGAGGATGTTGATGTTGTTGCTGAGTCTGTCACGTTCTTATGCGACAAAGACAGCCTCTCAGTGTATGCTGAAGGCGACCTGAGCAAGGCAGAGATCGAAATTGAGGCAAAGGATGATATCAAGATCAAGGCAAAGGAGAAGACCAAGGCGAAATATTCAATAGAATACCTCAAGAAGATGGTCGCCGGAGGGAAGCTTGCAGATTCTGTGACGCTCTCTTTCAGCAACGACTATCCGATGAAGCTGGAATACAAAAGTGTGGACAAAGTTTTCCTCGCATTCATTTTGGCTCCGAGAGTCGAGAACGACTGATTACGCCCCGGCTGTATCGAGTATTTTCTTCAGAGAAAGCGAGACGCTCATGGCTCCTGCCATTGCACCCAGGAGAGCTGTGCGCTTCTCTTTGGCGTACGAGAGGATGAGAAGGTCTTTTTCTGTTATGGTGAAAAGCCTGTCGAAGACTGAGAACTTCTTCTCTGTATAATCAACAGGGGGGAGGACGAACCTGTTGTTTTTCCTGATGACAAATAACGCATCTTCTGCGCCCTGACGGATGACCTCATCCCTGGATTTGTAGATTTTCTGATAGAGATTGCGGTTGGGGTCGTGGATGATGATGGCTGCCTCTTTCAGTCCTCTGAAGAGCAGTGTGGAGGAAGAGGCGTTTACCGTCAGGACACGAGCTATCCCATCGGCAATCTTCCTTCCTTTCTCAGTCACGGCATGGCCTTTGTTCGTGGAATGAAGGAGATGTCTTTTCTTCAGCTCATTGAGCAATGCCTTGACACTGCCCTCTCCGAGAGAAAGATGTTCAGCAACTTCTTTCCTGCTCCTCTGCCTCTGATGGAACAGGAGAGCAAGGATGAAGTCGTAGTCGTGATAATGGACAGAGCCTGAGGCCATAAATCCCAGAAGAGAAGAGGTGTATATAAACATTGATGGTAAAGTATAAATACTGCAGACGCCAAGAGAGAGCTATGGAATTCCTCGACAGAATAACAGGGCTGTTCTTCATGCTGTGCGGTGCAGCCATACTGGTGGACCAGTTCCACCTCTACCGTTTCACTGTCCTGGGGCTTGACACCACCTTCTGGGCTGCGTTCCTGATCGTGGCGATGGAGGTGTTCAGGATTTTAGTGAGTTTCATCACGCAGTCTGCTTCTGTTGTCCGCATCATACTGGGGATTGTGGTGCTGGCTTTCGGGCTTCTCTATTTCGTGAAAAGCATAATCACGCTGCCAGACTTCCTGGTGAACAATCTGGGGATATTCTACGGCATACTGCTGATCCTGCTGAATTTCGGCTCTGCGATGTGAAAGAGAGCAAACCATAAATAGAGCATAGCATTTTCCTGTTCTATGGCAAAGAAAGATATCGGCTTTATCCTCTATACGACCTATAGGGTGACTGACGAGGGGGCATACGTGCACCTCTACGGGAAGCTGGAGAACGGGGAGAGTTTCCTCACGATAAACAGGTTCAAGCCGTATTTCTACATCAGGGCTGCTGACAGGAAGAAGACTGAGAAGCATAAGGGCTTTGAGACTGAAGATTCAGAGATGAAGGATTTCCAGAAAGAGCCTCTCGTGAAGGTTGTTCTGAACAGCCCCAAAGAGGTGCCTGCGCTGCGCAAGCTTCTGCAGGATGACGGCATCGTATGCTATGAGGCTGACATCAGGTTCGTGATGCGCTTTCTTATGGACCATGGCATCACTTCGTCGATGTGCATAGAAGGGGAATATGAAAAGAAGAGTGCTGTGGATAGAGTATATCGTGACCCAACGCTGAAGAAAGCTGATTTCTCAGGCAAACTGAAAGTGCTGAGTTTTGATATCGAGACTAAAGGAGATGCTTCACTGGTGTTCAGCATTGCCTTATGCTGCGAAGACTACAAGAGGGTGCTGATTGTTGCTGAGGAGAAGCTGCAGCATGCGATGTGTGTGGAGACTGAAGAACTGCTTTTGAGGGAGTTTGTCGCCCAGGTGAAAGAGCTGGATCCAGACATCATCACCGGCTGGAATCTCATCGACTTCGACTTCAAGGTGCTCAACGACAGGCTGAGACACTATAAGATACCGTTCGCCATCGGCAGGGGAGAAGAGAGTGTGAGAGTGAGGAGCTATGACGATTTCTTCAGGGAAAGCGACGCTGATGTGGTGGGGAGAGTGGTCCTCGACGGGATAGGTTTATTGAAAGGCGCGTTCATCAGGCTTCCTGACTATAAGCTGAATACTGCTGCAAGAGTGTTTTTGGGACAGGAGAAGCTGTTGAGCTCCGACGACAGGAGAAAGGAGATCGAAGAGCTCTATATGAACGACAAGCAGAAGTTGGTCGAGTATAACCTCAAGGATGCGCAGCTGGTGCTGGACATCCTGAAGAAGAACGACCTGATAGAGCTGACGATGTTAAGATCCACACTGACAGGGATGCCTCTTGACAGGGTGAGCGCCTCCATAGCATCACTGGATTCCTTGTATCTGAGGGAGATACAGAAACTGGGGATTGTCGCCTATTCCCTGTCCAGCGGCGAACGTGAGGAGAGAATCAAAGGAGGCTTTGTGATGCAGAGCATCCCAGGCATCTACGACTATATCCTTGTCCTGGACTTCAAGAGCCTGTATCCGAGCATCATCAGGACATTCAATATCGACCCTCTGTCGTATATCGACGTGCCTGAGAAAGAGCTGCAGAAGTATAAGAAAGAGAAAGGCAAGTATATTGTGACTCCAAACGGGGCTGTCTTTGAGAACAGGCTGGGAGTGCTGCCCGGCATCCTCGAACACCTCTGGCAGCAGAGGGATGCTGCAAAGAAAAGGAAGGACAAGACTGCCTCGCAGGCGATAAAGATACTCATGAATTCGATGTTCGGAGTCTTGGCCAATCCCAACTGCAGGTTCTACTCCATAAAAATGGCCAATGCCATCACCCATACAGGCCAGGGACTGATCAAGCTCAGCGCCCAGAAGATCGGGGAGAAAGGCTACACTGTCATCTACGGGGATACAGACTCTGTCTTCGTGAAATGCAACGCAAAGAACCAGATAGAGGCTGTGAAGATAGGGGAAGAGCTGGCTGCATTCACCAACACGTTCTTTACGGAGCATATCAGGAAAGAGTACCACAGGGACAGCTTCCTGGAGATAGAGTTCGAGAAAGTGTACAAGAAGTTCTTCATGCCGCAGATCAGGCATTCAGAAGTGGGGAGCAAGAAGAGGTATGCAGGGCTTATCGTGAATGCCGACGACAAGGTTCATGACGACCAGGAGCATGAAAGGATGGACATTGTGGGCCTGGAATATGTGAGAAGGGACTGGACCGAGCTGGCCAAGGAGTTCCAATACACGCTTTTAGAGATGATATTCCATGACAAAAAAGTGGAAGATATCACTGCCTATATAAAAAAATTCGTTGAAAAGGTCAAGAAGGGGGAGAAGGATGATCTCCTGGTGATAAGGAAAGGGCTGACGAAGAGTGTCGATACCTATACCAAGACAACGCCGCCTCATGTGAAAGCTGCAAGAAAACTAGGAAAGATAGAGACAAACATCATCGATTACTACATGACCCTCAATGGTCCAGAGCCAATACAATTCAGGGAGATGAAAAAATTAAGCCAGATAGACTACGAATACTATATCTCCAAGCAGCTAGAGCCTATTGCTGACACTATTCTGGCGTTTTTCCATACTACGTTTTCTGACACTGTGAAAGGAAGCAAGCAGAGAAGTATCTTTGACTATTAAGGGAAAGCATCCTTGCACTGGACCTTGATGCTGTAGGGGATTATCAGATTGCATAGCTTAGGGTCCTGGACGGCTTTTGCGACCTCAAACTGGCATTCTGCCTTGGTCTTCTGGGATGAAATAGGGTTGCATGATTCGATATTGCCTTCCCGTATTGAGAGCGTCTTAAAGCAGTCATCCTTGTCATCCGGGGCTTGCTGCCTGCAGTAGACATCAGTGAGTTCCTCGACTGCAGAGAAGTTCTTCACGACATGAGGTTGCGTACAGGATGAGAGGATGATGATGAGCAAAAGGGTAAAAGACATATAGTGTATTCTCATAGGAAGGGTAAAGGAAGAAGGAGTATAAAAAGATTACTTAGCTGAGCCAAAAGCTATTTAAACAGCATGCCATTTACCTAAAGCCATGGAACTGGAGCATGATATCTGGATTGAGAAATATCGCCCACATACCTTTGCGGAAATAAAAGGCCAGAAGGAGATTGTCAAGAGGGTAAAGGCCTTTGTGGAGCAGCAGAACATGCCTCACCTCCTGTTCTCAGGCCCTGCTGGCGTTGGGAAAACAACCCTTTCTCTGGTGATTGCCAGACAGCTGTTCGGCGAGAACTGGAGGCAGAATTTCCTGGAGCTGAACGCTTCTGACGAAAGAGGCATCGATATCATCAGGAACAAAGTCAAGGACTTTGCACGCACACGGGCCATAGGAGATGTGCCTTTCAAGATCATCTATCTGGATGAATGCGATGCCCTGACCAAAGAGGCCCAGCAGGCGCTGAGAAGGACTATGGAAAATTACACCATGACGACACGTTTCATCCTCTCCTGCAATTACAGCAGCAAGATCATCGACCCTATCCAGAGCAGATGCACTGTTTTTCGCTTTAAACCTCTGGAAGAGAAGGACA
>CAZTOO010000089.1:0-5003 GCA_964615215.1 uncultured Methanosarcinales archaeon | reverse complement strand
CTCAAAATGTTCCCCGCCTTTCTTCAGCCAGATGGAAGATAAGAGGGTGGCTCTCAACCTTGTCAAGCTGAAGAAAGGCGGGGAACATTTTGAGATTGTGGTGGATCCTGACGCAGCCATCGCGTACAAGACTCTGCAGCGCGGAAATGTCCAGGAGATCCTCAAGGCCCAGAAGATATTCAAGGACGCCAGCAGGGGCATCTTCGCAGCAGACTCTTCCTTGGAGAGGGTGTTTGCGACCAGGGATGTCCTGAAAGTGTCAGAGTTCATCCTGAAGGAAGGCGAAATCCAGCTGACAGCAGACTACCGCCGGATGCTTCAGGAGAAAAAAAGGAACCATATCCTCAACTATATACACAGGAACGGCATAGATCCCAGGACGAAACTTCCCCATCCCCTGAAAAGGATTGAACTGGCATTTGAAGAGGCAAAGATCCAGGTGCATGAGTTGAGGTCTGCGGATGAACAGGTCCAGGAGATCCTCAAGAAATTAAGGCCCATCCTGCCTATCTCATTCTCCACAAAGGAGATTCAGGTTGTGGTGCAGTATTCGACGCAGCATGCAGGAAAAGTCAGCACACTTCTCAGAAGCTTCGGCCGTGTCGTCAAAGAAGTGTGGGGCGATGACGGGGGCTATGTGGGTGTGGTGGAGATTCCAGGAGGAATGGAGCAGGAGCTCTATGACAAGCTGAACAGCATGACCCACGGCACCGTGCAGTGCAAAGTGCTGAGCGTAAAATGATGACGCGTGCTTATGAAGAACCGAGAACAAAGAACATGGAGAAACATGTGACAACAAAGGTGAATGACCAATGGGTACATTAGAGATAGACAACAAAAGTGTCGTCGCACCAGGAGAAGTGATTGCGACGGGAATGGATTTTGTCCCGACACAGGGCACCTACAGGCTGGGCGACCATATCATAGCCTCAGCGCTTGGGGTGGTGCAGGTGCAGGGAAAAGTCATCAAGCTGATACCTCTTGCAGGGACATATCTTCCCAAGAGAGGCGATGTCATCATCGGCAAGATCATCGACATCACGCTGAACGGCTGGATCATCGAGACCAATTCCGCCTATTCCGCGATGCTCAACCTGAGAGATGCCACTTCAGGCTTTGTCAGGAAAGGCGAAGACCTCACCAGATACATGAGGATAGATGATGTGGTGGTGGCGAAAATATACAATGTCACATCACAGAACCTGGTTGACCTGACCCTCAAAGGCCCTGGCCTGAGAAGGCTGCAGGGCGGCAGGACGTTCAGGGTCAACTGCAAGAAAGTGCCGAGAATCATCGGCAAGCAGGGTTCTATGGTGAGCCTCATCAAGGAGATCACAGGATGCCAGATCATGGTCGGGCAGAACGGTGTGGTGTGGATCAACGGCGAGCCTTCCCAGGAAGTGATTGCGGAAACAACCATCAAGAAGATTGAGAACGAATCCCATATCCCGGGGCTGACTCTCCGCATCAAAGACTATCTTGAGCAGGTGACAGGCAAGAAGATAGACGAGTCAAAGTTCATGATGCTGAACGGCAATGCTGATGCTCCTCAGGATGCAGGCAGCGGCCAAGGCCCTCAAGGGCATGATCATGGGCACGATCACCATGCAAATAAAGGTGACTTCCAATGACTAAATACACTAAACGGGTAGACGGCAGAAAATTCGACGAAATGCGTTCAATTGAAGCGAAAGCAGGGGTCATCCCCAATGCTGACGGCTCTGCCTATTTCAAGATCGGAAACACCATTGCGTATGCAGCAGTCTACGGGCCGAGGGAGCTGTTTCCCAGGTTCCTCAAGGATCCCACCAAGGGCTTGCTGAGGTGCAACTACAACATGATGCCTTTCTCCGGCATGGGAGAAAGGGTAAGGCCAGGAGGCAACAGGCGCTCCAAGGAGATCTCTATGGTGACGGAAAACGCCCTCAAGCCAGTCGTCCAGCTTGAACAGTTCCCCAATGCTGTAGTGGATGTCTTCATAGAGCTCCCCCAGACAGACGCGGGAAGCAGATGTGCAGGCATATGCGCAGCTGCCATAGCTCTTGCACATGCAGGAGTCACCATGAAAGACATGGTGTCTGCTGTTGCTGTGGGAGTGATTGACGGACAGATAGCTGTCGACCTTGACTATCATGAAGAGGCGCTGGAAGATGTCTCAGTAGCTGATGTTCCAGTGGCTATCGTGCCTACCACAGGTGAAATCACTCTGCTCCAGATGGACGGAGAGATAACGCCTGATGAGCTCTACAAGGTTCTTGAAGCTGCGAAGAAGGCATGCAGCGAGCTCAAGAAGATACAGATTGCTGCTCTGAAGCAGAACTATGAGGCTCCACAATGAAATCACAGAGAGAACACCTATTGCGAAGTCTGCGCGCAAACATCAGATACGACAGCAGAAAACTGGATGAGTACAGGCCTGTCACTGTCACCACAGGAGTGGTGGGGACAAGCGAAGGCTCTGCGCATGTGAAATGCGGCAACACAGAAGTGATTGCAGGAGTCAAGCTTTTTGTGGACAAGCCCTATCCGGATACGCCAGAGGACGGCGCTATCATGATGGGGGCTGAATTGCTTCCTTTGTCAAGCTCTGAATATGAGTTGGGTCCGCCCCAGGAAAAAGCCATTGAGCTTGCCAGGATTGTGGACAGGGGCATCAGGGAGTCCAAGGCGATAGACACCAAGAAGCTCTGCCTTACAGCAGGAGAGAAAGTGTGGATAGTCTCAGTGGACATCTGCACCATCAATGATGATGGCGGGCTGATTGATGTCTCAGGCATAGCCACTCTTGCTGCGCTGAAGGATACAGTCTTCCCCAAACTGAATAAGGTTGAGGAAAGCTATCGCATCGACTACAAGGAGAAGACAAAGCAGAAGCTGCCTATGGTGAAAGCGCCTATCCCTGTCACCGTCTATAAGGTAGGGGACACTCTCCTTCTGGATCCCACAGCTGAAGAGGAAGAGCTGGTGGATGCACGGCTGACTGTCACCTCTATAGAGAGCGGTCATATCTGCGCACTGCAGAAAGGCGGAGAGACACCATTGTCTGATTCAGAGATCAAAAAGATGGTGGAGCTTGCTCTTCTAAAGGCGAAAGAGCTGCGTAAGCATGTCTGAGGGATGGACTATGGCTGCAAAACCAGAAGAACAACCATTGACCAAATACGAGAAAGCAAGGCTGCTGGGAGCACGAGCTCTGCAGATTTCGATGGGTTCGCCGTATTATGTCAAGCTGTCCAAACAGCAGCTTGAGGCAATACAATATGACCCTCTTGAGATTGCCAAGATGGAGCTGAAGGAAGGGAAAATACCGCTGAAGATAAGGAGGACATCCTCTCTCAGCGCATCTGAAGAGGCATCCACGAAATAAGCGTTGTTTTCTTTGTTTTTCCTTTTTTTCTTCACCTCTTTTTCCCTGTAGTTTATGCTCGGAAAGGTTATTCTCACCTACAGAAAGCTTTATATAGTACAGGAGAATAGTATTTCTCAGTAGGTGGTAGTCTGTATGATGAAGAGAGGTTCGGTTATATGCATAATTTCTGTGTTATGCCTCTTGGCATTCCAGAGCATGGCTGCTTCAGCTCTGACACAGAACACTGAGGTTGTGGCGCTCAAGAGCCTTATATATCCTGATGAGACTGCTGTCTTCAACGTGACAGTCACGAATCTCCAGGAAAAGGCAGACACGTTCAAGATAAAAGTGCTGGATCCTTCCTGGACAGTCGATTATCTGCCTGTCACAAACTATTTCAATGGCATGGTCCTTGGTTCTGGAGAAAGTGCATCAACGCTGATAAAACTGAAGCCCCAACCCGGGCTGGGTGAGAACCTCTTCTATCAGATTGCGTTTGAGGTCGAGGCAGTGAATGGTGCAGTCAGGACAACACGCTACCTTGATGTTGATCTGCGCTCTTTCTCTGACAGACCCCCTGCCAGCTATGTGCCTGATGTCGGGCTCACGGTGAAGATCGACGACCAGGTAGACCCAAGGAAAGAGGTCGCTGTCACTGTAGGTCTGAAGAACAGGAACAGGCTGAATATCGACACTTTCGGCCTGACCATAGAGAGTGCGCTGTTCAAGAGATCTGTGGAGACCTCTTTGGGCCCGTTAGAGCAGAAGGAGGAGACCTATCTCTTCCAGATTGACGATCTCCAGAAGCCTTCTCTCCAGAGGCTGGTGGTGACTATGCATCTGCCCAACAACACAGTGATTGCCACACAGGAATTCACCGTCACCGGCTATTCCAACATCGATGAGAGCACCGACAAGATCCAGGGCTTTTTCTATACAGAGGAGAGGCATTATCTCACCAACAAAGGCAATATCGCCAATTTCAAAGAGCTCTATCTTCCGGTGGGAGCAGTCAGCAAGTACTTCACCCGCTCCAACTACAACTATGGGTATGTCAGGGTGGAAGGAAAGGGATATTTCCATTACAAAATCATCATGAATCCTCAGGATGAGATCATGCTCTACCAGAGGGAAGATTTCAGGATATTCCCTTTCCTCGTCTTCGTGATACTTGTGGTGATGGTATTGTATTACCTCCTAAGGAGCCCTATCGTGCTGCATAAGGAGAAGTCCAGCACAACCAAGAAGCAGGGCGGCATCTCCGAGATCAAGGTGATTGTCCGTATGAGGAACAGGACAGCAGCTTCTGTGAAGCAGGTGGAAGTCATTGACAAGGTGCCCAACATCGCCGAAGTGGTGGACCAGGAATATGTCGGGAGCCTGAAGCATGAGGCATTGCTCAAGCACCCTATCAAGGGCACGCTGATCAAATGGAAGATGGAGAAGCTCGAGCCGCATGAGGAAAGGGTACTGATGTATAAGATAAGATCAAGGCTGAACATCTTCGGGGATTTCACGCTGCCTGCCACGATGGTGCGCTATTCCGGCAAGTCAGGGAAATTCAGGACGAGCGCCTCGAACCAGCTGAAGATCTATGAAGGCTGAATGCTTTTTTCTCTTGCTGCTTTTCTCGCATTCTCTGTGTTGATGCTCC
>CAZTOO010000088.1:0-5028 GCA_964615215.1 uncultured Methanosarcinales archaeon | reverse complement strand
ATGAACGCATTCGTGTGCGGGGAAACCGCTTCCGGAAAGACCACCACGCTGAATGCCATCTCCACCTTCATCAAGCCTGAATCCAAGGTCTACACAGTAGAGAACACTCCGGAAGTGACAATGCCGCACACCACCTGGCAGCATCTGCTGACGAGAGAGGTGGGGAAAAGTTCGGATGTGACCTATTTCGACCTTCTTGCAGCAAGCCTGAGAAGCCGTCCCAACTACATCATTGTGGGAGAGATCCGAGGAAAGGAAGGGAATATCGCCTTCCAGGCCATGCAGACAGGACACCCGGTGATGAGCACTTTCCACGCGGGTTCTGTCACAACGATGGTGCAGCGTCTCACCGGAGACCCCATCAATGTCCCCATAGCGTTCATCGACAACCTGAATGTCTGCCTCATCCAGATGGCAGTCTATCACGGCGGGAGGTTCGTGAGGCGGGTATTGAGCGTGGCAGAGATCGAGCGTTATTATGCTCCGGCGAACAAGATGGTCACCAGGGAGGTGTTCGTGTGGAATCCGGTAAATGACTTCCATATCTTCAGGGGGCTGTTCAACAGCTATCTCCTCGAGGTCAAGATCGCCAAGATTCTCGGCTATGAAGACAGCAGGGACATCTATCTGGAGCTGAAGCTGAGGAAGAAGATACTGGAGAAGATGGTGGAGAACAGGATATTCAACTACTATGAGGTATGGGACATCATCAAGAACTTCCATGAGGGAGGCCTTGAGACCTTGCCGTTCTCCATCGGAGAGGATCCAAGGAAAGAGAGGAGAGGAGGAGGGGCCGTCTAAAGGCACCTGCAACCGATGGCAGACTACAATCTCAGGAAGATCGCAGTGAACATGGGCTTCAGGAACGAGCTGGAGATGACTGTCAAGTTCGTGCTGCCCATCATAGGCATCTGCATCTTCATCTACATGTTCATGGTGCTGTTCCTGAAAGGGCTGCCTACATTTGTCCCTTACTTTGTCCTGGTGATGGGTGCTGTCTTCGTGGTGGCCTATCCCTATGCGCTGGTGCAGAAGAAGAAAGTGAACATCACCGAGAACCTGCATTTCTTCATCACGTATGCAGGGACCATCTCCACACTGCATATCACCAGGGGCGTGTTCTTCAAGCGCATCGGAAAGAAAGAGGAGTTCGGAGAGATCTCGAAGATATCGGAGAGGATCCATTACCTGGCGAAAAGATGGACCCTTGGCTTTGCAGTCACGTGCAGGAAGATCGCACGGCTGGTGCCTTCGGAGATATTCGCAGATTTCCTTGACAGGTTCGCCACCATCCTGGATTTCGGAGAGGAGCTTGAAGTGTTCCTGACTGAAGAGCAGGAATCCATCATGGAAGATTATTCTGTAGAGTATAAAAAAGCGCTGGAATACATCAAGCTGCTGCAGGAGATCTTTGTGTCGCTTACCATCCTGCTTTCTTTCCTGATGGCCATCTCGCTGCTGCTGCCTATCCTGCAGGGCATCGCCATGAGCCTGGTGCTGAAGATCAGCCTGGGGGCATTGATCATCATGGACGGGTTCCTGTTTGCGTTCGTGAAGATGTTCATCCCTGCTGACAGGCTTGCCCACAACCTTCCCCTCAAGGACGAAGGGTACAAAAAGACCCAGAAGAGCTTCTTCATCATAGCACCTATCTCCATCGTGCTTGCGGTTGGCCTCATCTACCTGAACAAGCTCCCCTTTTTGGTGAATGTGGCGATCGCAGCAACACCTTTCATGATCACTGGATGGTATGCGAACGAAGAGGAGAATATCATCATCAAGCGGGACAAGGCTTTTGTGCCGTTCATCAGGGCCCTAGGGGTGGCTATCGATGTCAGGCATGGCGGCATCCCCTCAGGGCTGAGAGCATTGAGGGTGCATGATTTTGGGGTGGTCAATGAGATGGTGACGCATCTCTATCGCAGACTGAGGCTAGGATGTGATAAGTACCAGTCCTGGATGTACTTTTCAGCAACATCAGGAAGCAGCCTCATCCAGCACTTCAGCCATATCTTTGCCGAGGGAGTGTATATGGGAGGTGTTGCCGAAAAAATTGCACATATGGTGAGCACCAACTTCCTGAAACTGCTCTCCCTGAGAAAATTGAGGCTGGAGCTGACATCGGGACTGAGAGGTGCATTGTATGGCTCATTGGTCGGTTTTGCAGCAGTCTCCTACATCGCTGCACAGATTACAGTAACCTTGTCCAACCTGTTCAATGTGGACACAGGCAGCGAGGCATTGTTCGATTTCATCGGCAGCATCGTACCTTCGACAGGAGCACTGGCCATCAACCTCCAGGAGATCTCTGTCTATATCGGACTGATGATTATCGTGCATGCATTGGTGAGCTGCTTTGTCATGAAGATGGTGGAGGGAGGCATCTATTACGGCATCTTTCTCGACTTTGTGGTGATGTTATGGATTGGCGCCATACTGAGCTGGGTGCTGCCGCCATTGATACAGAACCTGCTGCCGAGCGTCAGTGCAGTGCCTGGAGTGACGTGAATATGGTGAGAGAGAGCATATGAAAACTATGGTCTGGAAAAAAAGAGGTGAATTCGGGATTGGAACCTTGATACTGTTCATAGCCATGCTCATCGTTGCTGCGATTGCTGCAGGAGTGCTGATCCAGACCTCCCAGAGCCTCCAGAGCAAAGCCCTGATGGTGGGGGAGAAAGTCACGCAGCAGATATCCACTGCAGTGTATGTCATCAATGTGGTTGGAGAGAACGGCACTGAGAACTACCTGACTGACTTTTTCTATGAGATCAAGCTTTCAGGAGGTTCTGATGCCTTTGACTTCAACAATGCGCTGCTTTCATTGGAGACTGCAAATAACACCTTGGACTTGAGGTACAGGGCAGGCACATGCACCAAGACAAGCGGCTATATCACCTATGGGGACGGGACAGGCTATTTCACTGTGGAATACCTCCAGAGCGGCACAAACCACAGGGAAGGCTATATGGTAAGGGGGGATGTGGCAAGGCTCTGCTTCATGTCTTTGGACGGAGTCCAGCCAGACCAGGAAGCCAGCATCGTCTTTAAGCCTGCTGCAGGATTTGAGAAAAGGACTGCCTTTGTGGTGGACAGTGTGCTGCTTGGCCAGAGGGTGCATCTTTATCCTTAATAAGAAAAATAATGCAGAAGGTGATGCCAAATGTTCCTGAAAGAGAAGGTCACAGCGAGTATTCATTATAGAGGAGAAAAACGATAAGTTTAAATATCTATGAGAGCTTTTAACATGGCAATGGTGCATTGGTTTCAAAAAAGAGGCGTAGTAGGCATAGGTACACTCATTATATTCATCGCCATGATTCTTGTTGCTGCAATAGCTGCAGGCGTTCTCATAAGGACTTCAGGACTTCTTCAGCAGAAATCGCTGGAGGTGGCTGCTGAAGCAAGGGAAAGATTGGTGACTATCATGGATTTCGTCACGATATCTGCTGATGTCAACATGACCAACCAGACCATCGCCAACTTTGAGATACTCACCAGATTGTCTGCAGGATCTATCGATGTGCAGATGGCAACTGTGGGATTCGTGTACCAGAGCGACAGGTTCGGATCATCCGCAAGCCTTGAGCATCCCAACATGCCTGAGTACTGGGAAGAAGACCTCAGTGCTTCCACAACACCAGGCACAATCCATAATTTAGAATCAGAATACAACCAGTATGACAGCCGTTCAGAGACCATGGTGCTCATAGCAAACGGCGACGGCAGCAATGAAGTGATACAGTTCAACCTCACCACTGAAGGCATCAGCGTCAATGCCACCCTCGGAGAGGATATCAGCACAGCTGCTGCAACTCCTGTGTTATTCGACAATGCGTACATCCCTATACGCTCCTTTGAAGGAGGCAGCAGTGATGCCTACAGCAAAGTGTGGGGCTATATATACCTCGACGGGAATGTCACTACCAATGACCAGATAGACTATACCAATGCACAGCTCACTGCAAAGATAGTGGCATTCACCGACAGGTGCTCCTTCGACCTGGTGATTCCTGAGAAGAGGTTCTGCTACGAAGTGCAGATAGGGGATGATGACACCATCATCGAGACAGGAGAGCTGTTCATGCTGAGATACAAGCTGAACAAGGGGCATGAGCTGGAGCCTGAAGAGAAATACACGTTCCAGCTGCTGCCGAAGAGAGGCTCTGTCTCCGAAGCATCCGGCCTGCTGCCTGAAGTGCTGTCCAGGCCGAAGATGACGCTCTGGCCGAGATAAGCGAAGAATTCTGAGATATTTTTTCATTTCTTGAAGACGGAATCTTTAGAGTAGTGTTGGGTCTAGGGCTGTTACGGCTTAGGGAACCAGCACTTTAACAGCCTTGGCAACAGAAGCTTTCGAATACAGATTCGTCAGTTGGATAGGGATGTACAAGATACGACGTTGACGAAGAAGAGTAGTGAGGGGGAGCTTCTGCTTTTACGGATCGGGGAAACAGGGCTTTAACAGCACCTTAAACAGAAGCTTACTCTTCGGATAGTCCGGATTATCGGATTAATAGATTTTGGTATCACTACCTTTCCTGAATACGAGAAGAGTGAGTCAGAAACATCTTCAGAACATCAGCGTCTCTTTCCTGTTGACTGCATTGAAGACAAGTGTCCTTCTGATATTCTTCCTGTCGAGGAGTGTGACGACATAAAAAGGGATTGCTACTAGGGTTGTGGTCTCAAGGACTGCGTCAAACCAGGCAGGCACGAGCATCTCTATCACTTTCCTCTGGTCTGGGGTGATGGTGGTGCTGAGCGACTCCTGGGGGATGGTGAGGGAAGACAGCTTGAGGTCCGGTGAATCTATCCTGGTGAGGTCCGGAAGCTGTTTGATGGTCAGACTATAGAACTCATCCTTTTTCCTGACCAGCCTTGCCTTTTCCAGGGCTGAAAGCTTCCTGCTGATGATGGAATCCGAGAGCTTCAGCTTCCTGCCTAGGTCCTCTTTCGTGACATTGGCAAATCTGGACAGCACTTTCAAGATGTCCAAATCGTCATGGTCAAGCCCTTTGTCAATAA
>CAZTOO010000087.1:0-5091 GCA_964615215.1 uncultured Methanosarcinales archaeon | reverse complement strand
TCATAGATGTCAGATTCCGCCATAAACGTGTGTTCCATGCTAGCACATATCCAGTTTCCTGTTCCTTCTTCCGTATCGTTCCACGCCAGAGAATTTCGTGTTCAGCCAGGTCCCAGTGATCCTCTCGGCAAGCCCTTCGCTTGTTGTCCTCCCACCCAGGCACAGCACATTGGCGTCATTGTGCTCTCTCGCCAGCTGCGCAAGATGCTCTGTGGTGCATAACGCTGCCCTGATGCCCTTATGCCTGTTCAGTGCCATGCTCATGCCCAGCCCTGTTCCGCAGATGGCGATGCCTCTGCTTGCTTTGTTTCCTAGGATTGCTTCTGCAAGCTTTCCAGCATAGTCAGGGAAATCTACCATCTCTCCAGATTCAGTGCCTAAATCCATGACTTTGACCTTCTTCTTCCTCAGGACATCGATAAGATGCTGTTTCAGCTCAAATCCTCCATGATCGGCTGCGATAAAGATAGTCTCCATGAGTCACACCTTCAATAATGTCTTTGCTAAGAATTGAGTAGTAGTATTTATTAGTTTGTCAAAATGCTGTTTTTCTGTATATTTGTGGTCTGCATCCTTCATGATGGCCAGTGTGCTCTTTGCAATATGCTTCTTTAACTTTTTGCTGTCGGCTAACTGGACAGATTCGTCTTTTGTTCCGTGGATGATCAAGGCAGGTGCCTTGATGCTCTTATACTGGCCATACCCGTCATACTGGAGACTGTCAGTGTAAAATCCATACTTCAATCTCATCTTTCCGAATTTCTCTGAATAGGTATACGAATATCCCTTTCTTTTCCAGCCAGGGATATCAGCATAGATATCTTTCTTCTGATAGGGGAACGTCGAGACAGGCGATATCAGCACTACTGCCTTTATCCTTCTGTCACCGCGTGCCTGCTGCAATGCTACCAATCCGCCTAAACTGCTGCCGATCACTGCAATGACAGGAGTATATGCCTTCAGGAGATTGATGCAGCATTTCAGATCATCAATATACTGGGTAAGTGTAGTATCTTCAAACTTCCCTTCGCTCTCTCCTCTCCCTGAGAAGTCGAACGCAAACAGGCCTATGCCTTTTTTTGGCAGGGACTGCGCCAATGCCTTCGCTTTCGAGCTCTCTTTGGTGCTCCTGAAGCCGTGGCAGAATATCGCGATAGGACAAATCTCATCAGGCCTTGTAAGGATCCCCACTAATCTCTGGCCTTTGCTGTTGGTGAAAACTAATCTTTCTTTGTGCATTTTCTTCTCTCAAAGAACAAGAAGCCGTATATAAACATTATCCTAGCTCACATCAATCTGTATCTGCGCATTGACCTCATTCACACCATCGCTTACAGTGATAGTTGCTGTGTCATGTATCACCCGCGTGAACTGCGTGTCTATGATGCCTTTATTATTCTGTGTCTGTATGTTGAAGTAAGGGCTGTTGTCTGTGTAGCTCAATGCCTTGCCTTCAGGGTCAGATGCGGTGAGCTCAATATACACCGGAGCACCCACAAATGCGCTTATGTTCTCCAGGTGCGTGAATGATGGCGGGAGATTCATCTCAGGCACGATGTTCAGCTTCATGGTCTTGTCGTCATACATCTCTCCGTCAGTCACAGTCACGGTGATGTAATGGGTATTGACCTGTGCCAGGGTGGGAGTGAAGCTGATGAAGCCTGTCGCAGGGTCTATGTCGAAGAGATCTGTGTTGTCTGAATAACGCAGTATATCCCCGTTGGGGTCAGATGCACGCACTTGGAACTCGAAAGGCACTCCAACCACAGCTGTCTGGACATCAAGCGGCTCCATGATGGGCGGCACATTCGCGCCTTTCGCGTGGATATTGACCTTTGCCTCGCCTATGCCTTCAGTGTCGTCTGCAAAGATGGTGAAGGAATAGATCTTCTGCTGGAGCGGTGTGAAGGCAATCCTTCCTGTCTTGGGGTCTATGTTGACATCCTCGGAATTGTCGCTGTAGATGATAGGCTTCCCATACTGGCTGGTCGCCCTGAAAGTATAGTCGAACAGCACCAGGTTCTGGACTGTGAAATTGTATTCGTCCTGCGTGAATCTCGGCACATTGATCACACTCACATTCAGGCTCAGATTGAGGCGTGCAGCAAGCTCTTCCTGGGACTTCCTTCCTTCGGCAATGTCTTTCATGAGGCTGACGTCTTTCATGAGTTTGCATGTGCTCCTCATCGTGCCTTCAAGCTCGTCGCAGTTCTGGTTCTCGTTGTTCACCAGGAACGGCCAGAGGCAGGACTGCTTCAGGTTGCTGTCAGCTATCATGCTGCAGTATTCCTTCTGCTTCACCTCATCCGCTATGCTGTTGAAGCACGTATCTTTCTTGTAGGAGTCCTCTATCCTGTTGCAGTAGTCTGCCGCTTTATTGGGATTCTCTCTTGCTATGGTGCGTATGTTCAGCAGTATCTGCCTGGGAGTCATGTCTTCATTGGCGAGGGAGGTGCACGGCCTGCAGGAACCACCGCAATCAACTCCCTCTTCATCCTGGTTCCTGATGCTGTCGAAGCAGCTCTCTTTTGAAGGAGTTGGCTGGGGTATAACTTCTCTCTCGCACTGCTGGCTGCATGGCCCTCCGCAGTCCACCCCCTCTTCTCCTTGATTCTGGATCCTGTCAGTGCAGGTTGGGCATGCCATGCAGGGCCCCCCACAATCCACCTGGCTCTCTCCCTGGTTCTTCACATTGTCGAAACAGGTTGGGGTGCTTGATGTCTGATACACTTTGATGTAGTTCTGCGCAATCAATGGTTCCTTCTGTCCGCTGTAACGCACTACAGTCTTGAGGAGGTAATCGCCAAGCTCTGCATTCTTCGGTATCTCCACCTCTTCCACATGGTCTTTCACTGTCTCCACAGCAACACTTAACTGATTGTGATAGAGCACTTTCTCTGAGATGAGGTGCGTCATGGTGTAGGAGACAGTCACGTCAAACCTTCTCTGCTTTCCCTGATTGGTGATCTTTGTCGTGAGCAGAAGCTTCTCCCCTGGCTGCACTTCCCTTGTCACAGGGTCAGTCCTGACATCCAGGAGCTGGGAGGGAGTTTCCAACTCTGTCTTGAAGAACAGGAGATAGCTGACAAGCACAATACCGAACAGAAACACAAAGGCGCTTGCAGCGATGATGAAGGTGTTCTTATGGATGATGACATGCTGTTGCTGCTGTTGTAGAGGCTGATACCGTTGGGCTCTCTGGTAAGGGGGAGCATGCCTTGGCTGCTGATAGGCAGGAGGCTGCTGGATTGGTGGAGCATACGTCCTCTGTCTCGGCAGCGGCTGTTGCGGCAGAGGATGCACTGCATCAATCACTTCTTTCTGCCCGAACGCAGGCAGAGGATACTTCTCTTCCTTCTTGCTGAACCATAAGAATTTCTTCGGAAACAAAGCATTGTATGCCCTCTGGATATCCCTCTCCTGATAGCCATACTTTATCAGATGGTTCTTCATCTGCTCAAGAGTGTATCCTCTGGCAAGCCATTGGCGCAAGTACTCAGATAACTGCCGGTCAGCCATGAATCCCCCTTTTTCTGAGAGAAAGGCAATGAGCATTATATTTAAAGGTTACTTATGGGCCTGGGCAGGGACCAATTCCACTATCTCCCTGGCATCAGGCAGCTGTTTCATGTAGAAGGTATGCACTCCCTCACGGTCTATGGCCATATAGCCGCTCGCCCTTTTCGCGTCGAAGGAGAACCCGCCAAGCGGAGGGGCAACCACCTGCTTGATATATTCGGCGTCATCCCTGTAGAGGTTGAGCTCTCCCTCTCCTACTTCAGTCGCCAGAAGCCTTTCCTTGCTGATGATGAAATACCGTGCTGAGTGGGTGTGGCCTGCGACGAGCGTGATGTTCCTCGGCGAGCCAGCCATCGCCCGGAGCAGTTCCCTGCTTCCCCTCACGAACACGCTCTTGTCCAGCCCGTTCTTTTCCCGTGAGCGTATGAAAGCATCTTCGTCGAGATGGTAGCTGAAGCCCATCCTGCTGTCCGAAGAGTTGATGAGCGGCGCATGCATGAACAGGTAGGCAGGAGTGCTGCTCTGCCCTGCGAGGAACTCTTCAGCAGCCTGGATGCTCCTGTCGTCAAGGCCGAGAAGGTTGATCCTTTTCTTGTCCAGGAACCACTTCCACAGGTATTTCCTGTAGCCGGGATTCACGAATGCCTCGTTGCCTGTGTTCAGGAGCAGCATATCGTAGTCTCCGACCTTCGCAGCATGCGGCAGCGGCTGCGCGATGTTGTCAGCAACTGCAAAAGGGTCGGTGATGAAGAATAAGGTGCCGAGCTCGTTCCTCAGCCCACGGTATCTGCTCCACCCCAGTGTCCTGACGATGCTCCTGATGATCTGCCGTTCAAGATCCTGCTCCTTCATCTGGAGGAAATCAGAAAGCGGATTATGGAACCTGATGTTGTAAGGCTCGACATGATAGTCATGGTTTCCCGGCAAGATGAACCTGGGGACATTCAGGCAGGCGGTGATGTCATTGAACAGCCCCCAGTTTGTCTGGCGTTCTCCATTGCCCCTGGCTGGCGTCCATAGGCGGTGGTAGGTGTAATCCACATTGTCGCCGGTAAACGCCACAGCAGCAACACTGTCATCATTGTTCACGATATCGACAAGGCTCTTCAGCTGCGTGTTGGGATTGAAGTAGTCAGGGCTTTCTTTCACTTTTCCGTTCAGGATGCCCTCAAACACGTCCCATGCTCTTGCGACATGGGAATCAACTGCAATCACTATGGACTTGCCGCTCATCGCAGTTCAAACCAGCAGCCTCTTTATAAAGACTTCTTTTATTGTCTGAAATCCATAACTTTATAAATCCTCTATTTTTTTCAGGCATCATGGTCAGCGGAAGACACAAATCAAGGACATTCCGAAGAGTGAGGCTCAAAGTGCCTGGCGGCAGGAATGTGCTCCATTATGAGAAGCGAAAGCCGAAAGCAGCTCATTGTTCAGTGACTGGCAAAGTGTTGCCAGGAACTCCGAGAGAGAGGCCAGTCAAGATGCGCAACATGCCGAAGACGCAGAAGCGGCCGGAAAGGCCCTATGGGGGAGTGTTGTCCTCTGAAGCAGCAAGGCGCATCCATATCC
>CAZTOO010000086.1:2050-5098 GCA_964615215.1 uncultured Methanosarcinales archaeon | reverse complement strand
TGTCCTCTGAAGCAGCAAGGCGCATCCATATCCAGAAAGCTCGTTCTTTTGAGAACAAGCAATGAGAAGTAACATCTCCAGGGCGATTGGCGACAACCCCGTGGAATGGAGACAGGAGGGATTCACATGTTTACCGTAGGAAGGCTCTGCGTGAAGATTGCAGGCAGGGATGCAGGAAAGAAGTGCGTAGTGACTGAAGTTCTCGACAAGACCTTTGTCATGATAGACGGCGAGACTCGCAGGAGGAAGTGCAACATCCTCCATCTTGAGCCCACCTCCACACTGCTCGAGCTGAAAGACAAGGCTTCGCCTGAGGATGTCAAGCATGCCTTCAACAGCATAGGCATTGTCCTGAAGACTACCACTCCAAAGAAAGCAGGTGCAAGGCCCAGGAAGGTAAGGCACCAGCTGCCTGAGATGCAGGAGCAGCCTGAGAAGAAGAAAGCAGTGAAAGAGAAGCCTGCGAAGAAGGAGAAGCCGAAGGCAGCGAAGAAAGCCAAGAAAGAGAAGAAATGATTGTTTTGTTTCTGTTCTCTCTTTTTTCTTTATGTTTTCTCGTTCCCCACACTACTCTACAGATTCGTATTCAGTAAGTCTATCCCTACGGCTGACTCTCTGAAGAGTAAGCCTGTGGTGCAGGAGCTGTTAAAGCACAGAACGCTAAATGCTTAGGGCTCCCAACACTAAAGGAAAAAGCACCCCAACACTCCTCTTCTTCGTATCCGTCGTATGGAAGTGTCGCATACAACCCATCTCACGAACTATCCGAAGAGTAAGCCTGGGAGTAAGGGCCATCACCTGGAACGAAGAATCATCTCGACCGCAACAGATCTCTTGCTTTCTCCGTCAATGAGAACATCTTCCACTTGCCGTGCGTCTCAGAGACTTTCACTAATCCTGACTTCAGCAGCATGTCCATATGCTGTTTCGCTCCTGGCATGGAGATCTTCATCTTCTCCGAGATGTCAGTCAGCGTGACTTCCTGGTTCTCTTTCTCTGCTTCATGGATCATGTCTAAGATTTGCGACCTGGTGTCAGAGCCCAATGTCTTGAACATCTCCTGGTCTAAGGGGATCCCCTGCACGAAGATCAGGAAATAGGCAAGCATCACAGCAGACGCAATCAGCACAATGAGATAGAATGTCCAGCTGATCTGGATGAAGCTTTTCTGCTGAGGTGCAGCAGGAGCAGCAGTCAATGTCTGGGGAGCAGATTCGCTCTCTCCCTGGAGTGTTCCTGCAGCAGCATCCTCTGCTCTCTCTTCATTCACAGCAGCAGCCTTCATCAGAGGCTGTGCATTGTCTGCAGAAGCAACTGTAGAGAAGGAGGCCATCCTTCCGAAGCCGAACTCATTCAGCAGCTGGAATCCTGCAGCAGCTATCAGCAGGATGAAGCAGCCTATGACTGTCCAGTATGCCCATCTCTTCATAGTTCTCTTCTTCATATTGCTTATTACTCATGAATCCTTTATAAATCTACGTGGTTATTTAACCCATGGCTTAACTCTTATTCTCCCTGGCCGTAAAAGCAGAAGCTCCCCAACACTACTCTTCTTCGTATGCGTATCCAGCAGATTATCCATTCCATTCAAACAAACCATCTAGGGAGTAGGCCTGGGGTGCTCTTGTTGTTAGACCTAGGACACCCAAGCCGTTAAAGCCTAAGATTCCCAACACTGCTCTTCAGAAGAGTCGTATAACCTCTCAGTAACAAACTTCTTTCAATCACTAGCTTTAAATAGTTTCCATGACCTTCTCTCTTCATGGCAAAGAAGAAGGCGAAGAGAAAGAAAGGCTCTAAAGCAAGGAAAGCGTCTCCAAAGAGGAAGAGAAGGCAGTCACCCCCCCTGGTGAAGAAGGCCTCAACACGCAAAGCAGTCAGTGAAGAGCACCATATACTCAAGAAAGCAATGGAGAAGGCAGAGCACCTTGAGCATGAGCCCATACCTGAATACAAGCAATTGGAGCAGCAGAACAGGAGCTTTTTAGAGGAGGCCATCACGCTCAAGAAGCTCATCCTGCGCAAATGATGCTCCCTTCATCTTCTTTATCCTCTATAAGAAAGCTGTCTTCTGATTGTTGTGATGGACTACAACTATCTTTAAATACTTCCCATGCCTGCCTTATACCTCCGGAAACAACAAGATGTTGTGGTCTATCCCTCGATGAACACAAGATGTTGTGTGCGGTGGGATACGGCTTAAAGGTGGTAGATATCGTCTTTATCTCACTCTAGGGGTGTGCATCCATGAATGTGGCAGTCACAGAAAATGCAAAAGCGATTGCAGACATGTTCTCCTACAACAGTAAATTGAAGAGCCTTGTACCCCGGGAGCGCATGAAATCCTATAAAGAGCTCTATTACGCGCTGAAGAGGCTCCAGGCAGAAGGTAACCTCCCCATATCTGAAAACAATGATTATCTCTCAGACAACGAGCTTGCCAAGGACATCTATCTGAGGAAATATTTCCTCAAGGACCTTGCAGGCAGCCCCATAGAGCAGGCTCCTGAAGAGGTGTTTGTCAGGCTTGCAGCATTCATGGCCTCTGTTGAGGAACAGGAAGAGTCAAGGCTTGACCATGCAGTCAGGTTCTACAAGGACCTCTATGAAGGCCATTACCTTCCAGGAGGCAGAGTGATTGCAGGTGCCGGCGACCTCTACAGGCTGAAGACACTGGCCAACTGTTTCGTGACTGTCATCAAGGAGGACAATATCGAATCCATCTACAGTGCAGCGTATGATGCTGCACGCACCTACTCTTATGGCGGGGGTATAGGCATCGACCTCTCTAATCTCAGGCCGAGAGATGCAGTAGTGCACAACGCAGCTGACAAGAGCACAGGCGCTGTCTCCTTCATGGAACTCTATTCATTGACCACAGGGCTGATCGGCCAGTCTGGAAGGAGGGGCGCTCTCATGCTGACTCTTGACGTCAAGCACCCAGATGTCCAGCATTTCATCAAGGTCAAGAAGAACCCCAACTGGGTCACCAAGGGGATCTACGCGATCATCAACACTTTGGAACCGCTAACCGTTCCGTACGGCCCA
>CAZTOO010000086.1:0-2040 GCA_964615215.1 uncultured Methanosarcinales archaeon | reverse complement strand
GCACTGCGGCAAGCTCCTGCAATTCGACGGGGGTTCCTGCCCAATCACCAGCCCGCTGTCCACGGCGTAGGTTGATCGCCACGGCCAAAGAGACTTCCAGGTCAGTGTCTTGATAGGGCAGATCGTTGAGCAGTGCAAGTGGACAGGCCATTTCACCCAGGAGCAACTGGATGATGTGGAGCGCCAGGTCCGGGAGAACACACAGGTGAGGTTTGCCAACATCAGCCTGAAAGTCAGCGATGAGTTCATGCAGGCGGTGGCAGAAGGAAGGAAATATCCAGCCAACAAGATACTGGTGTATAAGAAATTCAACAAGAGCATCGTGATGTCAGCGCCCCAGAACGACCATCTCCATTATTCCTACGGCATCCCTTCCAAGAGCCTGAAGGAATATTCCTTGTTCAGGGAATTCAACTCTTTGCAGGACCTCAACAGCTTCCTCTCTGCGTATAAGGTGCATATCAGGAAGGAGGAGCTTGATGCTGTGGAGCATCGCGACATCTACGGCGATTATGTGGTGTCCCTGCCTGAAGACAATGACCTGGCTATCCATTATGCTGGGGATTTCTTACTCTACTTCGGCTCGAAGAACACAGGAGACATCAAAAGGCTTGTCAAGGCAGGCAGCGTATGGAACGATTTCGTCTCAGGCAACTACAAGACTGCTGAACCAGGCCTGATATTCTGGGATACCATGGTGAGATACTCCCCTTCAAATGTCATGGGCAGGAAGATTGCCTCCACCAATCCGTGCGGGGAAGTTCCTCTTGAAGATGGGGGTGCATGCAATCTCGCTTCATTGAATCTCTCGCGGTTTGTGAAAAAAGGATATTCAGAAGAGGCAGAGCTTGACTGGGAGAGGCTGGAGCAGGCAGCGAAGAACCTCACCCGATTCCTGGACAATGTCATTTCCTGGAATGAGGTGCTGAACCCCCTGGACAAGCAGAAGAAGGCTGCCAAGGAGACCAGAAGGCTTGGCATAGGGGTGATGGGCATTGCAGACCTGTTCTATCTGTTAGGCATGAAGTATGATTCCCAGGAAGGCATCCAGCTGCTGGAGAAGATTGCCAGCACCATCTCCAACACAGTCTATCAGGCGTCCGCATCTCTTGCAGCAGAGAAAGGCACCATTGAGGACTGGGACTATGATGCCTATTCCAAAGGAGCGTATTTCAAAGAGCGCCTTGACCTCAAGACCCAGAGGATGATAAAGCAGCACGGCCTGAGGAACATCGCGTTGCTGTCCATAGCGCCCACAGGCACCATATCAAATGTCATCTTGAGCTATAGGAGAGACAGGAAGAACTATATCGGCATCTCAGGCGGCATAGAGCCAGTCTTCTCCCTGTTCTATACGAGGCGTTCCGAGAGCTTCGGGAACAAGTTCTTCAATGTGTTCCATAGCACTGTCCAGGCGTATCTCGACGAGAAAGGCCTTGCTGAGAAGGCGCAGAGCGTGAAAGAGATTGACGATCTTCGGCAGTTTTTGCCTGACTTCTTCTTCAGGACCTCCCACTTCATCCAGCCTGAGAAGAGAGTCGAGATACAGGCAATCTGCCAGAAATACATAGACCATTCCATCTCCTCCACTGTCAATCTGCCTGAGAGCATAGACCCTGAGACCATCAGCAATGTCTACCTGGATGCGTGGAAGCACGGCCTGAAAGGCATCACGATCTATAGGGACGGTTCCAGATTCCCGATATTGAGCATTGCCCAGCAGCAGTCAGAGTTCCAGTCCCAGAAACACAAGACCTTCAGGGTCAGATTGGCTTCAGGCGATGTGGTCGTGAAAGGCGATGATGTGGTGGTTCTGGATGACAATACTCTCTCTACAGCGTTCCACGCAAGGAAGAAAGGTATAAAGGTGGAAGAGATAGGCACTACACTGCATGAATTCTCTGAGAAGAAGCACGATACGAAACCAGATCCAGATGATTCAGCAGCGAAATGCGAGGTCAAGTTCGAAGGCGGCAAGATGATCAAGACGTGTTCTGAATGAGTGTTTCTTATTCACTCTTTTTCTCTCTCCCTTCACTG
>CAZTOO010000085.1:0-5141 GCA_964615215.1 uncultured Methanosarcinales archaeon | reverse complement strand
AGACCCACCCGGTCGTCAGGCAGAAAGAAGGTGAGCAATACAGAAACATGCTCCAGCATAAGATAAAAGAGCTTGGTATCCAGAAGCATGTAAAATTCTACAACAAGTACGTTAAGCTTAGCGAGATCATCAGATATCTGGAAGCCACAGACGTATACATATGCTCAAACACCGAGCCGAACCAGATAACAAGCGGTACGCTGGTCTATGCCATGGGTACAGGAAGAGCAGTAGTCTCTACACCATTCCTGCATGCAAAAGAGATAGTGACTCCTGAGAGAGGAGTTTTGGCAGAATTCAGAGATCATGATTCAATCTGGAAAGGGGTCCTGAAGATCCTCTCAGACAAGAGTCTGAAGGAAAAGATGGAAAAGGACGCTTATGCGTTCACTAGGCAGATGACATGGCCGAATGTTGCCAAGTCGTATATGGATGTCTTCAGGAGATATGCAATATTTGACGGGAAAAAAGGGTTAAGCCTGCCGAACGTGAATATGAAGCATCTGCAGAAGATGACAGATAACTTCGGTATCATCCAGTTTGCGAACAGGACAGACCCTGACATATCCTCAGGCTATACGCTGGATGACAATGCAAGAGCAATGCTTGTCCGATGTATGCATTATAAGATATCTAAAGATGAGTCACTCATACCGCCGATAAAGACCTATCTTGAGTTCATAAAGTACGTTGCACATGAGGATGGCAGACTATTCAATAGGGTAGATAAGGATAAGAACGTTGATTATGAAGAATGGAGCCAGGATGCGCATGGAAGAGCGATATGGTGTTTGGGCTTTTTGATATCAATCAGCAGTCTTCCAATAGAGATGAGGGAAGAAGCAGAGAACATCTTCAGCAAAGCCATCGGACATATTGATCTGGAAAAATCTCCACGGTCAATCGCATTCACCATAATAGGGCTTTATTATCTCAATTCAGTAAGATCTTCAGAGCAGATAAGGAAAAAGATAATAGCATTGGCTGACCACCTGGTCTCGCTTCAGAAAGATCACCTCTCAAGTGAGTGGAAATGGTTTGAGCCGTACCTGACCTACAGCAACAGCAAGCTTTCTGAAGCGCTTTTCTATGCATATCATATAACCGGAAACGAGACATACCTTAAAGCTGCAAGAACATCATTGGACTTCCTGATATCCATCAATTTTGAGAAGAACCGTTTTGCTCCGATAGGCCAGAAAGGCTGGTACATCAAGGAGGGACATAGGGCATATTTTGATCAGCAGCCTGTTGACTCTGCATCAATGGTGCAGACCTTGCAGATTGCATATTTTATAACTAAAGATGAGAAGTATAGAAAACTCGCAATACTTGCGTTCCAGTGGTTCTTGGGCAGGAATTCATTGAACCAGGCGATATATGATGCCCGTACAGGAGGATGCCATGACGGCATCGGGCAGTTCTCCGTCAACTTCAACCAGGGTACAGAATCGACCATCTCCTACCTGATGGCAAGGCTGACACTTGACGAGGAAGTCATGTCTGACTTTATGCCAAAATAAAACAATTCAAGAACAAGTCTATTTCTTCCCTTCCACCAGTTTCTCAACGATTGTAGGATCTGCCAGAGTGGAGGTATCTCCGAAGTCGCTCTCTCCGGCAGCGATCTTTCGCAAGACACGTCTCATGATCTTACCGCTCCTTGTCTTGGGCAGCCCTTCGCAGATCTGGATCTTCTCTGGAGTTGCTATAGGTCCCATAAGGGTGCGCACATGTCCCACCAATTCCTTCTCCAATTCAGGAGTTGCAGCAACACCAGCTTTCAGAATCACATACGCATAGATCGCCTGGCCTTTTATCTCGTGCGGCATGCCAACAACAGCAGCCTCTGCAACAGAGTGGTGAGCAACCAGTGCTGATTCAATCTCCGCAGTCCCTAACCGATGGCCTGAAACTTTGATGACATCGTCAGTCCTTCCGGTTATCCAGTAATAGCCGTCAGCATCGCGTGAGCATCCGTCCCCGCTCAAATAATAGCCAGGGAACTGCGCAAAATAGGTCTTATGGAATCTTTCCTGGTTATGATACACACCTCTCATCTGGCCTGGCCAGGAGTTCTTGATGCAGAGATTGCCTGTTGCTTCTCCCTCCAATTCCTTTCCTGCATCATCGACGATTGCTGGCACCACGCCGAAAAACGGATAGGACGCTGAACCAGGCTTCATGGGTGTCGCTCCAGGCAACCCAGTAATCAGGATGCCGCCAGTCTCTGTCTGCCACCAGGTGTCGACAATACAGCATCTGCCGTGTCCGACGACATTGTAGTACCACAGCCATGCCTCAGGATTGATAGGCTCTCCCACAGATCCAAGAACACGCAAAGACCCCAAATCATGTTTCTTCACCCAGTCATCTCCCTCTCGTGCAATCGAACGTATGGCAGTCGGCGCAGTATAGAAGATAGTCACTTTATACTTATCGACAACATCCCAGAATCTTCCCCAGTCAGGGTAGTTGGGGATGCCTTCGAACATGATGGTTGTTGCTCCGTTGCACAACGGCCCATAGACGATATAGGTATGGCCTGTGATCCATCCGACATCAGCGGTGCACCAATACACATCTTCCTCATGATAGTCAAAGATATATTTGTGGGTGGTTGAGGCATACACCAGGTAGCCTCCTGTAGTGTGCAACACACCCTTAGGCTTTCCTGTGGAGCCTGAGGTATAGAGGATAAATAAAGGGTCTTCAGCATCCATCTCCTCTGCAGGGCAGTCAGCATCAGCAGAAGCCATGAGCTCATGCCACCACACATCCTTGTTTCCCCATGCCACCTCAAGGCTGTTCCTCTTCACCACCACCACCTTCTGCACGAAAGCTAGGTCCTTGACAGCAGTGTCCACCGCATTCTTCAGAGGTATCTTCTTCTGGCCTCTGAATGTGCCGTCGGCAGTGATCACCACCTTGGTCTTGGCATCTTCGAGCCTGTTCTTCAGCGCATCTGCAGAGAACCCCCCGAACACCACAGAATGTATCACACCGATGCGTGTGCAGGCCAGCATGCCGATGGCCAGTTCCGGAATCATAGGCATATAGAATCCCACAGTATCCCCTTTCTTCAGGCCCAGTTTCTTCAGGACATTCGCAAACTTACTTACTTCAGCATGCAGTTGCTTATAGGTATAGGTCTTTGATTCAGAAGGCTCGTTGCCCTCCCAGATGATGGCAGGCTTGTCTCCTCTTATAGGGAGATGCCTGTCAAGGCAGTTATAGGAGACATTGGTCTTTGCCCCCATGAACCATTTGATGTCAGCAGTATGGAAGTTATACTCCATAACCTTGTCCCATTTCTTGAACCAGGACACCTGCTCCATCCCCATCCTTCCCCAGAATCCTGAAGGGTCGTTGACAGATTCGTCATAGAGCTTATGGTACTCATCCATGCTTTTCACATACGCTTTTTCCTTGACACGTTCAGGAATCTGGAAAGTATCACCCATCATATCACCTTCTTTTTGAAAAGACGTAAAATGCTACGAAACAAAGAATAACCATATTATTTAAGCTTTACTCCCGAGGCATCCCTATGCAAAGGAAGAGCAGAGAAACAGGAAGAAAAACCTCCCCTTTTCAGGCATGTGCCATGTCTTAGGGTTTTATGCTCAATAAATCCATGAAGAAGGTTTAAATATAATACCCGCAAGTGAATACTCATCAAGCATGAGGTAGGTGGTCATGTGAAGACGAAAAAAGCAGAGGTTGGAATTTCCTTACTTGTCATTCTCTTGGCTATAGTGCTGATATCTGCAATTGCATCAACTCTCATCTTCAGCATGGTTGTTTCAACATCCAGCAAAGGCTATCTCATGAGCCACAGAACAGAAAAAAAAGTCGGCACTATACCCCAGATCATCCAAGTCTATGCTAGGGATGGCACTGACGGCTATGTGGATGACACCTTTGTCAAGCTAAGGCTCCTGGGTGGCTCTGATGACCTTAACCTCCAGGATATTTCGCTCGAAGTCGATCTGAGCAATGCCTCAAGTGAATTGGAGTATTCACCTGAATCATGCGCCTATGACGCAACATTGGGCTCAGGAGACGGCTATTACACCGACGGAGAAGCAGGGACATTCACTGTAGACTATCTGGTTAAGGGAGGAGAATATGAAGCTGGCTTCCTGAAGAGAGGAGACATCGTGAGGTTCTGCTTCAGGACACAAAGAAGCGTAGGTGAGTATGAAGAAGTGAGAATCACGATGATTGCAAAGAGCGCCTCCACCATCCAGGTGATAGGCCTCACCCCGAGAATCATGCAGCAATACAACGAACAGCTCTACCCGAAATGAGCTCTTATTCTGAGAGAGTTAATTATTTATAGCAGCTGCGCCACTAGCATCTCTATGGAACAGCAGAAGAGCGAGAACAGGGCGCATATCGTCAACCATCATTTCAAGGATGTGGACAAGAAAGCGTATATGCTCTGCGTGAATGATCTCAAGGATTTCCTTATCCATACGCCTATGATTTCTGTGACAGATCTTGCCTTTGAGCTGGGCATCAGCATCGACGGCCTGAAGCTCTGGCTCAAGCCGCTTCTTGAGGACGGCACTGTCTTTGTGGTGCTGAAGGACGGCCAGCAGTTCGTCAAGCTCAACATAAAGTCCTCTGACAGGTTCAAGAGGTTAGGCACGACACTGAACAAGGAGAGACTCCACAGGAGAGCCGGGAAAGCCACTCTCCAGAGGCTGAAGAAGAAGAAATTCACCAAGAGCAGCCAGACGCTCCTTGACATCATAGAGAAGCACGGCGCTGTCACTGCAGCAGAGCTGGCAGAGGTGCTGAACATAGATGTGGAGCTGGTCAAGAAATGGGCCCACGACCTCGAGCGCTACGGCATGCTGGAGATAGACTTCGAAGGCGATGACCTCCTCATCAGGCCCCATTGAATAGAAGTTTTTTATTAGGACTGCCTTTCTGAAGAGTAGGCCTGTGTTTCTTCAGCAGTTAAAGTTCCGTTCCCAGGCCGTTGAAGCCCAGCACCCCAACACTCCTCTTCTTCGTATTCGTCGTATCAATAGATGATGTATCGGACATATATTCAGAAGAACAAGCAGAGGCGTAAATTTCGCTTTCTAGAATCCGATGATGCCGCCCAGCACTTTCATGAGGAGGAA
>CAZTOO010000084.1:0-5144 GCA_964615215.1 uncultured Methanosarcinales archaeon | reverse complement strand
GGTGATAAAGGCTTCATGGTGCTGGTAGGAGGCATCAACACTGTGAATTTTGTGGTATGCCTGATAACACTCACTACTATTTCCAAGGCAAGGAATGGTGCTGTGATTGCAGTCCAGAAGCTGCTGGAAGCCACCACAGTAAAAGAGCTTGTCCTGTTTGCAGTTATCGCTCTCCTGGCAGGATGTCTTGCGACCTATCTTGCGCTCTCTATCACCAAAGGCTTTGCAAAGATTATCGTAAGAGTCAATTACAAGCTCATGGCAGTGTCAGTGATTGCACTGATAGTCCTTCTTGCATTCGTGCTCGGAGGCATCCTGGGAGTGTTCATCCTCATTGTCTCCACAGCACTGGGAGTGCTGCCTGCGCTCCTTGGTGTTGGCAGGAACCATGCGATGGGATGCCTGATACTGCCTGTCATCTTCTATTTCGTGCTATAGAGAGGGGAAGAAGGAGCTGAAGCAGGGGCAAAGGAGAGGTTACTCTAATAAGATATAAATAGGTCTTTCGCTTTGGATAACGCATGAAGGGTGACATATACCTGAAATCTGCCTCAGACAGGGAATTCTTTCTCATCCATGGTTATACAGGAGGCCCGACAGATTTCAATGAGCTGCCGTTCAAGCTGCATAAGGCATTCGATGCGAATGTGAGGGTCATAGTGCTGAAGGGCCACTGCACTTGTATCGAAGACCTTGATCAGCTCCACTACCATGACTTCCTCAAGCAGGTTGAAGCAGCTCTTAAGGAGGACATGAAGAGAGGGAGAAAGATAGTGATTGGAGGGGTGAGCTTCGGAGCGATGATGGCAGCGCATCTGGCAGGAAAATACCCTCTGGAAGGGCTCCTCCTCATCAGCCCTCCTTACGGGTTCAAAGCGCCGTTCAGCATACCGTTTGTGCAGAAGATAGGGAAAATAAAGAAATACTGGAAAAAACCTCTCAGTAAGGGGGAAAGAAAACTGAGGAAGAATGCGCATTACTACACCCATATGCACATCAACGGCCTTGAGGTAACGAAAACAGCAAAGAGGCATGCTCATGGCCTGCTGGAGAACATGACCATGCCTGTGCTGATCATCCACTCTAAACACGATCCGATTGGAAGCCTGAGAGGCGCAAAGAAACTGGCGAAGAGGATTCCCTCAAAGAACAAGAAAAGCATCGTGTTCACGAACAAGAACCACAACATCTTCTTCTCTGAAAGCAGGGACTACCTCTACGCACAGGTCATCAGCTTCTTCAGGTATGTCTTTGAGCGCAAGGGAACTGCTGCAGAGAGAAAGAAGAGATATACTGTCGCGGCAATCATCCCCGCCTACAACGAGGAGAAGAAGATAAAGGAGGTGCTGGAGGCAGTCACGAAAGCGGAGAGTGTCGACAAGGTGGTGGTGGTGGATGACGGTTCCACAGACCGGACAGCAGAGATCGCAAAGGGCTTCAGGAAGGTGCTCTTCCTCAGGAACGAGAAGAACATGGGCAAGAGTTATTCCATGCAGAGGGGGGTGGATGCCACTGATGCCGACATACTCTTCTTCTGCGACGCAGATCTGGAAGGCCTCACACCCGACATCATTGGCAGGATAATCCAGCCAGTGCGAGAGAGGAAGGTGGACATGTTCATAGGGCTGAGGAACAACCTCATGCAGAAGGCAGTGCATCTGTTTGCGCTGAATTCAGGAGAGAGGGCTGTGAGGAGAGATATCTGGGAGAGACTTCCCCATCAGTTCAAGTACCGCTTCCGCATAGAGGCAGGGCTGAACTATGCGGCGAGAAAGTACGGCAAGGGCTACGGCTCTGCGACCTTCGACTATTATCAGACCGTGAAGGAGAAGAAATACGGCTGGTGGAGAGGGACGCTCCTCCGATGGTGGATGAATTTTGATGTGGGAGTTGCTTATGCGATGGTGCTCATGAGCGACATCAAGAGCATGTTCAAGAGGCTGCTCGCGGGTTAGAGACATGACATTCTGGAACAGCATTATAACATTCTTTCAGGGGTATCCGCTCAGCATCTCCTTCATAGGCTCTTTCTTCGGCGGCGAAGAGATCATCCTGCCGCTGGCGTATCTGGCAGGCCAGAGCGTCATGCCGTTGTGGAAAGTGTTTGTGGGGTGCCTCGTAGGGACATTGGTCTCTGACCTATTATGGTTCCATATCGCAAGAGCAAGATGGGTGGACAGGCTGCTCAACACAAAATACCTCTCTAAAGGGCAGAGGAAGATCATCAGCATCCTGGATGTCTCGACGAGACATAACCTGTTCATGACCATGCTCTTCCTTAAATTTGCGTACGGCACACGGCTGATCACCATCTCCTACCTGAGCAGGGAGAAACTGGACATGAAGGAGTTCGTCAGATATAATTTCTTTGTCATCTTCATATGGATAAGTGTGATCGTTCCTCTAGGATGGCTGGCAGGCAAAGGACTGAGTATGGTCACGGACATCTATCACGACGTGGAGATGACTCTTTCTGCCATTATCATGCTCATCGTGATTGTGTATTTCACGAGGATAGCGCTGAACAGGTGGCTCCTCAAACATCGTAGGACAGTTGCATGAGAAAAGAGATGCAGATGGGCATCCTCTCCTGCCATGCCGCAGACTGACAAATTATAATACCAGCAGGTCGAAAAACAGAACTAAATGATTACCAGGAGGTAATCCCCATGGCTGCAAAAAAGAAAGCAACGAAGAAGACGGCGAAGAAGAGCGCAAAGAAGGCTCCAGCAAAGAAGAAAGAAGTGTGCTGTTGCTGCTGCAAGTGAGCACTTCTTATCTTTTTTCTCTTTTTTATGAACTGTTTTCTCACTGGCCACTGGACAGACAAGAACAAGCCTTTTAAGCATGTGCTCCCTCCAGAAAGTATGCTCAGGAACACCTTCATCCTTTTGGAAGGCATCACCTCAAAGAGAGAGCAGGAGCTCTGGAATGCTGGCATAAGGACCTGGAACGATTTTCTCGCTGCGAAGTCGATTAAAGGAATATCTCCAAAAAGGAAAGGCCATTATGACAGAAGCATCACAGAATTCAGGAAGAGCTATGAAGAAGAGGATTATGCCTATTTCTCCGATAAGCTCGCCAAGAAAGAAAGCTGGCGTCTCTATCCGGAATTGAAGGAACATGCCTTATTCCTTGACATAGAGACCTCTTACCGCAACAAAGAGATTACCGTCATAGGCCTTTCAGACGGCTATGAGACCACCACATTGGTGAGAGGAGCAAACCTTGACAGGACAGTTCTTGCGCAGATCATGGACCGCTATAAGCTGCTGATAACGTTCAACGGCAGTTCCTTTGATATTCCCCTGATAGAGAAACGCTTCAGCATGAAGATACTCCACCCCCACCTTGACCTCAAGCACGTATGCAGTCATGCAGGCCTGACAGGAGGCCTGAAACAGATAGAGGAGGAGTTAGGCATAAAGAGGCCTGAGCATCTCAGGCCGAAGAGCTGCAATCCTGTGGAGCTCTGGAGGGCGTTCCATGCCTCAGGCGACTATGAGTACCTCCAGCTGCTTATCGACTATAACCGCGAGGATGTGGAGAACCTCAAGAGGATAACTGAAGTTGCTATTAAGAGAATAATTGCACAATTAAATATATAAAGGGCTAGTTTTTCTTTGACAGAATATCATCATGCGCCTCTATGGCTCAGTGGTAGAGCGTGCGCTTGGTAAATGCTACGGCATCCCAAAGAGCGCAAGGTCCCGGGTTCAATTCCCGGTAGAGGCTTTGAAAGGCTTCTATTTCATCACTGGGAGCGAGCTGAGCAGGAAAGGCAACATTGAGGATGTGAAAGCAGCATTGTCAGCAGGAGTCTCCATCATACAGTATAGGAACAAGAAAGCAGATACACGGCAGATGTACAAAGAGGCGCTGGAGATAAGGAAGCTGACAAAAGGCAAAGCGCTTCTCATCATCAATGATCGGCTTGACATCGCCATGGCTGTGGATGCTGACGGAGTGCATCTTGGCCAGGAGGACCTGCAAATCGAGACAGCACGAAAACTGCTGGGCATGAAGATCATAGGGGTATCAACACATTCTGTCGAACAGGCTGTTTCTGCTGAGAAAGCAGGAGCTGATTACATAGGAGTTGGCCCTCTTTTCGCGACTGCCACAAAAGAGGGTGCAGGAAGAGGGACAGGGATAACATTTCTCAAAGAGATAAGAAAGACATGCAAACTTCCGATTGTCGCCATAGGAGGCATCACCCTGGAGAATGTAAAGAGCGTCATGGAAGCGAAGCCTGATATGATTGCAGCAATCTCTGCGACAGTGGGGAAAGAGGATCCAAAAGGGGAGATGCTCAAGTTCCAGGCTTTGTTCAGGCAGCGCTGAGTAAGATATTTATACTCCGCATCATTTCTGCCCCAAGGGGTGATATCCATGAAAAGACTGATAATAGCAGTATTGATTGTTATGGCAGTCCTTACAGGATGCGCAAAACAGGCACCGACTGTTGAAGAGAACACCCAGTTAGCGAATCCCGCCTCTGAGTACTGCGTGGAGATGGGTGGCACGCTCCAGATAAAAGACACGCCTGAGGGACAGGTAGGCTACTGCACACTTGCTGATGGAACAGTCTGCGAAGAGTGGGCTTACTTGAGAGACCAGTGTCCGACTCCTGAATAAGAGAGACGATGAGGATTTCTGACATAGGAGGGGAGTTCGCCTTAATCAAGAGAGTGGCAGGAAGGAACGTCAGCGACAAGAACGTCATCAAAGGGATAGGGGATGACTGCGCTGTCCTGAAGCATACGAAGGACAGATATCTTCTTGTCACCACAGACATGCTCGTCGAGAATGTTCATTTCAGCTTAGAGTGGCAGACTCCATACCAAGTCGGAAAGAAACTCATAGAATGCAATGTCTCAGAAATTGTCGCTATGGGAGGAAGCCCAAAATATGCGTTTGTCTCTGCAAGCATAAAACAGGATACTTCTGTCGAATTCATGGACGAATTATATAGAGGCATGTACGATTCTGCAAAGAAACATAAAGTAGTGATTCTTGGAGGAGACATCACACACGGCACAGAATATGTATTCAACATCTGCCTGCTCGGAGAAGTGAGGAAAAAGCTCTTGAGATTGCGGAGCGGTGCGAAAGTGGGAGACAGCATCTGCGTCACAGGAACG
>CAZTOO010000083.1:0-5173 GCA_964615215.1 uncultured Methanosarcinales archaeon | reverse complement strand
AATTGGCCATGTCATTACAATAAAAATCCGTTCACTAGAAGAGGCATGGTGGTTGGTAAGCAAAAGGGATGGTGAGAGAAAAAGCATTTACTTCAGTTTCTGCAAAACTTCAAACACGCTCTTGGTGACTTCAGGTATAGGCGGCTTTCCGTCGATGTAATGAAGGATGCCTTTTTTCCTGTAGTAGTCAAGCAAGGGAGTGGTGAGGTCGTGATAGATGGCCAGCCTCTTCCTGATCGCTCCTTCCTTGTCATCATCCCTTATGAGAAGCCTGCCTCCGCATTTGTCGCATACCCCTTCTTTCTTGGACGGGCTGTAGAGAGTGTGGTAGACAGCTGCACATTTCTGGCATGTCCTTCTGCCTCCTATGCGCCTGACTGCCTCTTCATCTGGGATATCAATGTTGAGGACAGCATCCAGCTCTGCAAAATCGTCCAAGGCCTTGCCCTGCTCAAGGTTGCGGGGAAATCCATCCAGGAGAAACCCCTTTTTCACATCTGGCTTCTGGAGCCTGTCCTTCACGATGCTGACAGTCAGCTCATCAGGAACCAATTCTCCTTTGTCGATGATGGCCTTGACTTTCTTTCCCAGCCCTGTCTGGTTCCTGATGCTCTCCCGGAAGATATCTCCTGTGGAGACATGAGGGATATGATATCTTTCTGCTATTTTCTGGGCCTGTGTGCCTTTTCCGCTTCCTTGGGGGCCTATCACCAACAGTTTCATCGTCTCACCCGAAATAGCCTGCAACATCGTCTGCATCCTGCTTTGATTCCCATGCCACAATGAGCTTCCTTACCAATGCTGAAACTCCCTGGCTCAGCTCTGGATAGATTTTATAGAGGTCAATGATGAGAGCTGCCTCCTCTTTGTCGTCATGGGAGAGCTGGCAGAGCAAAGAGCGGCGTTTGAATACCACAAGCCTCTTGAACAGGGAGAATAACTCTTCTTTTTCCTTGTCAGTCAGCACTTTTGATTCATACATGTCCTTCAAAGTTGAATCCGGATGGAACATCCCTTCAATCTCTGTGATAAGGTCATTGATGTAGGTGATGATATGGCGCCTGATGTTGCGGAGGAGAAACTGTGAGGATTCAAGGTCAGTGAGCTCGAACATGCTGTTGAGAGCAGCATAGTCAGGCAGCCCGTACTGAGGAGCAAGCTGCCTGTAGAGCTGCTCAATTTCCTTTGCCTTGTCATCTGCCATGGTAAGCCTCTGGAGGGAGTCGAACCCTCGACCTTGTGATGCCCTGTGATTATTACAAGTCACACGCTCTAGCCACTGAGCTACAGAGGCGCATGTCTCCAGAACAATCTGCCTTTTATATATATTTCGAATAGAAAAAGAGGAAAAATGCCTTTCCCCTTAGGGCTGCCAGTCCCTGCCCACACCAAGTGGGGGCCTGAAGGGCCTCTCCGGCGGCTGGTAGCGCATGAGCTTGAGATAATTCTTCACGTCAGACTGGAGCTTATACACCAGCCTATAGACAAACATCTTATGCCTAATCAAATTGGTCTTCATCATCCTCTTCCACATGATCTTGTCGAGATGCTGCCAGAACCAGTGCTTTGCCCAGAAGCCTTCAGGATCTGTCACTACCCTTGATGAGAAGGAAATCTCTATCTCGCCTGTATTGGTCTTGAGCTTCATGCCGTTCCTGACAACTTCGATGTTCTTGACTGCCCTTGCATGGACGTCAATGTCAAGAACATACCTGTAATAGCGTGTCCTATAGGCAGGGTCCCTGCTCACGCGCCACCACCAGACATATTCGGTGCCCAGCTCATAGCGGTTCTCGTAATAGAACGTCTCAGGGAAGAGAGCCCTCTCCTTGCCGCACCAGTCTTCCTCATTGAGAAGCTCGAACATATACCTGTAGAGGTTCTTGAGGTGGAATTCTCCCCTATAGCTGATCTTGAAGTCTGAGACTGGCCATGTCATGACAGGATTTTCGATGGTGACGAAGTATTTAAAGTTTCTGATGGAAAACGGTAAGAGGATATCCCTATCACCACGGACTCTCAGAAGAGTAGACCCGGGGTGCTTCTGCTGTTAAGCAACAGACCAAGAAGACTTTCGTTTTGCGCTGAGAAAGGGCATCAAAAAACACAATGTTTTTATTCTCTTATAAAACAAGTACGAATATGCTCATAGGGATTGTGGGAAAACCAAACTGCGGGAAAAGCACGTTCTTCAAGGCAGCGACATTGGCAGATGTGGAGATAGCGAACTACCCTTTCACCACCATCAAGCCGAACCACGGCATGGGTTTTGTGAGAGTCGATGATGCTGCGAAGGAGTTCGGCAAAGTCAGCCAGCCGAGGCTGGGGTATGTGCTGGAGGGTATGAGATTCGTGCCTGTGGACCTCCTGGATGTTGCAGGGCTTGTCCCTGATGCGCATAAAGGAGAGGGTATGGGAGGGGAGTTCCTGAATGACCTGAATCAGGCGCATGTATTGGTGCATGTGATTGATATCTCAGGCTCCACCAACCAGAAAGGGGAGAGTGTGCCTGCATTGTCCTATGACCCTCTGAACGACGTGCGGTTTTTAGAGAGAGAGTTGGACTACTGGTATCTCGGCATCATAAAGAAAGGCTGGGAGAAATTCGCAAGGACCATCATGCAGGAGAAGAAGCAGGTGCATGTCGCTCTCGGAAAACAGTTAGGGGGGCTGAGAGTGACTGAAAAGATGGTGGAGGAGGGGATTGTTTCCTGCAAACTTGATCCTGAGAGGCCTGCCTCCTGGAGCGAAGATGACCTGTTGGTGCTTGCCACGTATCTGCGCAGGAGATCAAAGCCTATGATGATTGCCGCAAACAAGATTGATGTTGCTGGCGCTGAGAAGAACTATGAGAGGATGAAGAAAGAGTTCCCTGAGTATAAGGTAGTGGGATGCTCTGCAGAGGCAGAGGTGGCATTGAAAGAGGCAGGAAAACATGGATTGATTGGGTATGTCCCTGGAACTGCAACCTTTTCTATAAAAGAGGAAGAAAAACTGAATGAAAGACAGAAGAAAGCCCTCGAATTCATCAAAACAAGCGTGCTAGACAAATATGGGACTACAGGCGTACAGGATGTCATCAATGCTGCAGTGTTTGATGTGCTGAAGTATATTGCGGCCTTTCCAGGAGGCGTGGGGCACCTGGAAGACTCTGAAGGAAAGATTTTGCCTGACTGTTTTTTGGTGCCAAGCGGCACTACTGCCCTGGATTTTGCTTTTGCAGTCCATACTGACCTGGGCAAGGGGTTTATCCGTGCTCTTGACATGAGGACAAAAAGGGCTGTGGGCAAAGAGTATGTATTAAAGCACAGTGATGTCATTGAGATCATCAGCAGCAAATGAACAGTGGCTGCTCTGGCTGCAAAAAGTGTTTTCTCCTGTAAAACCAAAAACGTTTAATACTCTCAGGCACTAGTGGTGGCTATGGGAATGGGCAAATGGTTCCTGATAGCTGCAGTGCTTATTCTGAGCCTTTTCAGCGTGTCTGCACAGGAAGCCTGCAACGCTTCTTTAGGACAGAACTGCGGGAATACGTTTGAGTGCAGCTGCTCATCAGCCCAGCTCTGCCTGCCTGAAAGGGAAGGAAGCGACAGCAAAGGGTGCTATACGCCGAGATGCGGGGACGGCTTCATAGACAAGGATGAGAGCCAGCAGACGTGCTGCAAGGATGCAGGATGTCCTGCGGGAATGGTATGTGACAACGCATCAAACCAGTGTGTGGAATGCTCACAGGACAGCGACTGCAGGGGATTGCTCTGCTTCCAGAACAGATGTGTGGAGTGCATCACCGGCAAAGACTGCGAAGGAGCTGCCATATGGAAGAATACAGGCACCTGCAGCCAGGACAACAAGTATTTCCTCGAGGAAGGGGAGCTGCTGGCAGGAGTGTGCAAGAATTATCAATGCATAGGAAGGGTGCCTACCTCACGGGAAGTGTTGTGCGAGAATACGTTCTGCCAGGATGACACATGCGGGTGCAGCCCCGGTTTTGAGGCATGTCCGGCATTAGGAAAATGTGCAGAGATAGGGGTGCTGAAGGCCAGCATGCCATGCGGGTGCGACTTCCAATGCCTCAGCGGCTACTGCTCTGATTCAGGAAGCTGCATAGAGCCTTTGAATGTGGTTTTCTCGTCGCAGGACAGGAGCCTCAGCACAAGGCAGAGCAGTGCGGTGTTGCTCAGTGTGGATAACACACTCAATAAAATCGTGAATGTCAACATCGTCCTCCAGGTCGGGGATGGGGCGTATATCTCAGGCATCATCTCCGGAGCAGACTGCACAGGCAACCAGTGCAAGATCTCAAGGAAACTCGGAGAAAGGGCAAGGGAGGAAGTGAGCATAGAGCTTAGCGCCTCGGAGAGCGTCAAGACCTGGGTTGAGGCCAGAGTTGCATATGAAATCGACGGAAAGCAGTACGCTATGAAAGAAGGAAAAAAGATGGAGATCGAATTCATCCACTGCGGGAATGAGATGTGCGAGAAAGGCGAGTCAAGCGCCAACTGCTGTGTAGACTGCGGATGCCCTCTTGACAAGGGATATTCTGTCTACAGCTGCGTGAGCAACAGCTGCCAGGAAAAGACAAACACCCAGAAAGTGATACAGCACGCAAGCATGTTCCTGCTTTTTGCGCTGATACTAGCTGCTGTCATCCTCATCATCAGGGCGAAGCACTATTACCGATACAGAAAAGAGGAAGAGGAGAAAGAGGACAGGGAGAGGAGCGAGGAGGAGGAGAAGCAGAGAGCTCTGATACGGAAAGCGATCATCCAGTACGGAAAGAAGAAAGATATCGTGGCGTCAAACGCCAGGGAAGCGCATAATGCCATAAAGAACAAATTTGATTTTGAGTTCGAGAGGGAGGTGTTCAATGAGGAGTTCCTCGCGCTTGCAGAGGCTGCGCAGGAGAGAGCGAAGATGGTGCCTGGGGCGTTCTGCACGAAGTGCGGAGCGAAGATAAAGGACAAGGCAAGATTCTGCAACAGGTGCGGGGAGAAGGTAAGGATGGTGCCTGAACAATGAGAAAGGCGCATTTCTGCCCTGAATGCGGAACAAGAGTCGAGGAGGAAGATAATTTCTGCCCCAGATGCAGGTATGCCCTCAAGGATGCATCAGCAGAAATAAGAAAAGATGTCAGGGAGATGGAGCCTGACCTGGCTATCGCAGAGATAAAAGG
>CAZTOO010000082.1:0-5223 GCA_964615215.1 uncultured Methanosarcinales archaeon | reverse complement strand
TTTCTCAATATTCCTGTTGTTCTCATAGATGATGCGATTCCTCTCACGTGCAAGCACATATATCTTTGCAGAAGGGAACTTCACTTTCAATGCCTTGATTAAAACTAAGGTGATCACACTGTCTCCCAACGCCCACAGACGTATGAGAAGAATTCTCTTCACAGGACTGGGCATCTCCCTTTTCTTTGCAAACATCCCCCATGAGCCTACAAGAAGAGAGCCAACACCTTTATCGACAGCCTTCGAGAGTCTGACGCTCATTTTCCCTTCTTCTTCCCTTTCTTCCCAGGCAGCTCCTTGAGAGCCACTTCCCTCGTCATGGTGGTGATCTCCTGCTCGATGTTCTCCACCTTGACATAGAGCCTGAACACCAGGTAGAACACTATAATCAGGCCTCCGTAGATGATGACGTCCACTCCTCTGCCTATGCCGAGCAGCCCGGCAAGGAAGTTTGCGCTCTGGGGGAGAAACACCACGATTAATGCTCCTATCCACACCACGTTCCAGAAGATGAGCTCCTGCCATTTGATCTTGCTGTCTTTAAAACGAAGCCATGCCCTGCTCAGGGCGAACAGCACGAACACCACGACAATGATCTGCACATAGACTGATTCCATAGTATCCTCCTCAGCTCACGAATTTTCTCCAGAGCAGCTTCCGCAATATCCTGATACCATTCAGGCTGCTCTGCCCTTTTCGTAACGAATAATCTGTATAGATCGCCTTGATAGGCACTTCAGCATACGTCAGCTTTTTCTTGCCCACTTCCCTGATGAATTCAGAAGACACTTCCATCCTGTTTGTCCGAAGCTCTATCTTCTCTGCAGCAGAGCGTGTGAAAGCACGAAGCCCTGACTGCGAGTCAGTGGTCCACACCCCGAACAGCATCCAGGTGATGACATTGAAGAACCAATTTCCCATTCTTCTCATCCAGGGCATGCCTTCAGGATCCTTGAGTCTGGTGCCGACAACAAAATCAGCTTTGCCCCTGCGTAAAGGCTCTATCATCCTCTTGACATCTTTCGGGTCATGCTGGCCGTCTGCATCGAACGTCACTATCGCATCAGCATCCATACGCAGCGCAGCTTCTATGCCGGTGTGCAGTGCCCCTCCCAAACCTCTGTTGATCCTGTGTTTCAGAACAATAATCCCTTCTTTCTTTGCGAGAGACAACGTCTTATCGGTTGAGCCGTCATCCACAACAATGATGTTTCTATAGCCTTCCTTCTTCAGGCCTCTCAGTGTTGTACCAAGTGCCTGCTCCTCGTTGAATGCAGGTATGACTATGAAGACTCTCATTATCCTCCTTAAACGAGAAATATTTATATATTTTGTGAATGTTATCCTCAAAAGAGCATCATCGCATGAGATTTCAACACAAAAAAGGGGTTCTGAACATGACACCGATCTCTCCATCAAAAAAAGCAAAGACTAAGCAGCAGCCTCCTCTTGGTGAGGAGGAGACGCCTCCTGAATCAGTCAGGCCCATGTCTGAAGAGGAGTTCTTCCAGGCGCTTGACCTTGACGAGAACCCGAAGATCACTGCAAAGAAGGCACCTCCAAAAGAGCAGCCTCCTGAGCCTCCCAAACCCCTCCCAGGACCTCCTCCCCAGGAGAAGCCAGGCTTCTTCTCAGTCCTCTTCGGAAAGAAAGAGAAAGAGCCTATCGACAGGAAGAACCAGGAGATAGAGGACCTCAAGGCAAAGATCTCCAATATCAACAAAGGCATAGAGGTGCCTGCGCCTATGGATGACTTCTCGCAGGACGAGAAGGACAATGCCAGGATGGAGCAGGAGAAGAAGCTTCTGGAAGAGCTCAAGAGCAGGAATGCGAAGGAATACTCCCTGAAGAAGGAGCACATAAAGCATCTGGAGGAGGAGATCCAGAATCTCGGCAAGGATGTCCTGACGAAGAAGCAGAGGCTTGCGAAGGAGATAGGCCAGATAAAGACGACGAAGAAGGCAGTGGATGGCCTCCAGAAGAGTATGGAAAAACGGGAGCAGGCACTCTCTGCCAAGGAGGAGCAGTACCAGACACGGCTTCTGGAGCTGCAGAAGAATGAGGCTGCATTGAAGGAGCAGAAAGATTCCCTTGAAGCGATGTACAACGAATTCCTGGAGAAGCAGAAGCAGTTCGAGGAAGAAGTGGGGCTGGTGCTCAAGAAGAAGGAGCTTGAGGCGTCTGTCAATGACCTCACTGCAAAGGTTTCCGCATTGAAGAAGCAGGAGCTTGACATCCTGGCAAGGGTGGAGGTGCTGACAAAGACGCAGTTGCAGCAACTCCTCTCTTTGGCAAACCAGTTCATCCAGGTGAAGCAGTTCGAGAGGGCAAAGGCAGTATATGGCGTGATAGACTATCTCTTCGCCTCAGTGCATCTCCAGCCGAAAGATGCCCATGAGCTCAAGCTTGTGATACAGCAGCTCTACAACACCATCAATCTCGGCCTGATAGGGAAATGAACCATGGCACTCCGCATCAACAGCATGATGGATTCTTACCTTTCTGAAGTCCAGGCAAGGAAGAGGAAGGAGAGGCTGAGGGCAAAGACTTCCCAGATGCTGCGCAGGATTTCTGAAAGGATAAAGAAGGATGAGCAGCCTGATACTGTTGCAGACCCCTTTGCAGGCGTGCCCGGTCATGTGAAGCCTCTGCCCCAGGAGCCTCCCAGAAAAATGGAGGTCATCCCTCAGGAACAGCCCTATGTAGCGCTCCATAATCTCCAGAAAAGACAGGAGCCTCTTCCACAGCACCATGAGGGGCATCAGAAAACCCTCCCCAAAGACTGGACAAAGGAGAGTGCGCATCTTCTCATGGAGAAAGAGGAAGAGCTGAGACATCTTGAGGAGCAGGTGGAATCAAAGCTCAATATGCTCATGGAACAGCGCAACCTCCTCTCGCGCAAGATCAGGGATGTGGAGGGCAAGGAAGCAGAGCTGCGTTCTCTGGAACAGAACATCAGGAGGCGCCAGACAGCAGTCAAGAAAGATGACGTACGCACAGGGCAGCAGAGGAATGCAGACATGACACCTCTGGAGAAGACGCTGAACGAAGTCGAGAAGGAGCAGGGCTTCCTGCAGTCGAGGGAGGAGGATCTCATCGTGAGGAAAGCCAACATAGAGAAGGAGATACGGCAGTTCGAGAGGCGCATAGAGGAATTGCGCTCAAAGGAGCTTTCCCGCAGGATGCATATGGAAGTCTTCACCAAGAACCAGATTGCTGAGTTCGTGGATTATGTGAAAGACCTGATTGCCATGGGTGAGTATGAGAAGGCCAGGAAGCTGCACGAGATGGCACAGTCCATGCTCCTCTCAGCAGACCTGCCTGCCAAGGAAGAGAGGCGCCTCAAGGAGATATTGGGCGAGCAGTACCGCAGCATACATCTGGCGATGCTTGACCTGAAGAAAGACAATTAGTCTATTTCTTGTGCATCATGACATTATTCCCATTAAAAGATAGTTCTTTAAATAGTATCCAAAGGCATAGGGTAAAGAAAAAGTAATGGTTCGCCAAAGGAAAACAATAAGAGAATTCGTCTTCATAGTTCAATACGAGAACAAAGCATAGTCTTAAGCATAGTCTTGAAAAAATAAAAATAAAAAAAGACGTGGAACTTTGGTTCTCACGTCAAGATAGCCGATGACACTGATATGCGATATCAGCATCAAAGACCTATTTGGCTGGGTTTGTTTATAAAGATTCTTATATCTCTAAAGACCTTAAAACTTCATAAAGGCTTCTAAAGCTTTACAGAGCCCTATTCGGCCTTCTAACACTTTATAGAAACATTTTTATACTCAAATCACCTCCCAGAGCATTATGAGGCTAGATTGGAACTCCCTTTTTGTGATAGTCTTGCTACTTCTCTTGCTTTTTCCCTCTATAAAAGCCATTGAGCAGCCGATTGAGCAGCCTGACATCTCAGTCTACGGAAGCCCTGCCATAGACCAGCCGGAGATGTATGACCCTATCACAGGCATGGCAGTGGCAAAAGATTCGACAATAGTCACAGCAAGGATTTATGGCACTATCTATGACAAGACCCTTAAGAGGGTGGAGGATGTCATTGTCCAGATCAATACCACTCCTACCCAGCGTTTCATAGCCAAGCAGGGCACCTACTCCTTTGAGATACCTGTAGGGAATTACCTCGTGACAGTCTACAGGGAAGAGGAGGACAATCTCACCTATTACGTCATGGAGAACATCACAGTCCCTGCAGTAGGCACCTTCCTGGTAGACCTCTATTCCAAGGAGGCAATCACTGTCAGGACAGAGGAGCCTCCTCCCCAGGAAACCCCGCCAGAGAAGCAGCAGAGCGAATGGCAGCGCATCTTCCAGATACTCAAGCAGAACAGCCTGATCTTCTATCCTGCCATTATCATCCTTGCCCTTCTTATAATTATAGGAGGGTACTTCATCTATAGGCAGTTCCATCTCAGCAAGAAGATAGAAGGGGAACTCTACAGGGTGAAAGAGGACAACATCAAGCTGCGTGAGGAACAGCAGCAGAAGGAGCTGGAGGAGAGCATCCACAGGAAGGATCTCAGGCCTGAGCTGAAGCAAGTGGTGGATATCATCATCAAGCAGGGCAACCGCACTACCCAGAAAGAGCTGCGAAGAGAAATACCGTTGAGCGAGGCAAAGATCAGCCTCATGGTCTCAGAGCTTGTCGAGTTGGGCATCCTCAAGAAGATCAAGAAAGGCCGAGGCAATATCGTCATCCTTGAGGCAGGGGAGAAGGAGAAACAATAGCACTTTATTGCTCTCAGCTGCCTTTTTCTTGGCAATTTTTATAAACCCATCCTCCTACCCTCCAGAGATGGAAAAGAATCCGCTTGATTATCTCACACCCTCCCAATTAAGGGAGTACCAGTCCAAGAAACTGAGAGAGGCAGTCTTCTACGCCTATACCAACAGCCCCTATTACAGGAAGGTGTTCGACACCCTTGGCCTCAGACCATCAGGCATCAGCAGCATAGATGATATCACCAAGATTCCCATCACGACGAGAGAGCAGCTCTACACCTCTATGAACTCTTTCGTGGCAGTCCCCAAGGAGAGATGGAAGAGAATATTCTCCACAGCAGGCACTTCCGGCAAGCCGATATATTTCCCTTACACAGAACGGGACCTACAGAGGATGTCCAGGATCATGATGAGGAGCTTCGAAATCGCAGGCGTCCGCAAGGACGACATCTCCCAATTGACACTGCCCAGCGACAG
>CAZTOO010000081.1:0-5253 GCA_964615215.1 uncultured Methanosarcinales archaeon | reverse complement strand
TGGCTCTGTCTCGTATGAAGTCATGGACAATGTGTATTTCTGCAAGGTGTGCTATGCGGAGTACATCAGATGTCCGAAGTGCAGGATGTTTGTGGACAAGCTGAATGAGACCTGCCCGAACTGCGGCCATCCCCTTGTCTATAGCAAAGGCAGCTATACTGACAATGCACTGAGCTTCTTCAAAAAACAGGACCTCAAGGAGTACTACACCCACAATCCCTTCAAGTTCTTCTTCCTCTTCCTGCTTGCAGTGGTTGCAGCCCAGTATTTCCTCACGAGAGAATACGCGAGAGGCGGCCTGACGCTGGTGATCTTCCTTGTGTGGAGGTTCAAATGGACAAAGAGAAAAGGGATGGACTTCAGTTCAAGGCTGGTGTTCTTCTTCATCTATCTCATCAAAGTCTTCATCACCCTCGCCATCATGGTCATCATGTATATGATGTGAATACTTACCAAGTGAAGTCCCAAAGACAAAAGATTTATAAAATGCAAACCACTTAAGAACACCATCATAGTCAGCAGGAGGTGCCTTGACAATGAAGATTCTGAAAACGTTGGTTATTATGGCAGTCATGGCCATGGTTTTGGCGATGACAGTTGCGGCAACAGGACAGTCTGTCCAGCTCAAAAGGACAAATCCTGGCATTGCAGGGGAGAAATCCGCTGAAATAATTTTTGACGTCGTCAATACCGATATGACGCACAAAATCGAAGGCTTCATCTGGTGCAGAAGTCCGGATGATGTAACTATCTCTGGAACGTACGGAGCTGCCTCTGGAAGCGGAGCACAGTATGTATCTGAGAAATTCATCATCGACAAAGGGCCTGCCCAGAAGTCCATGTCCTTAACCATCGACTCCACGTCAATAGGAGACAAGACAACCGGATGCACCATCAAGTACATGCCTTTCAAGGAGACAGATACTGAAACCACGACCACTGTGGAGACAGAGGAGCCATTCACCACCAGCCTGGAGCTGAGTGCAGTCACCGCAGACGTCAATGGTTATATGATGACTTTGGTGTCTTACACTGAGCAGAAAGATGCTGTGAAAGATGAGAACGACACTGTCGTGACAGAGATGGTTCCTGCAACCGCAGTCCTCAAGATAGACGGAGTAGACACTGAATTCGAGATAGGCAAAGAGAAGGAAGTGGACGGCCTCAAGATTACGGTGACAGACGCTGCCATGGACACTGCACAAGTGACTGTCAGCGGCATGATGGCTGTGGAAAAGGAAGAGCCTGCCACAGGAACCACGAGGATGTATCTCAAGCAGAATGGTGACTATGTGACCACACCTGTCAATGAGGACTATATGGACCTCAGGCTCGACAAGACTGTGCCGTTTGTGGCGCCCTCGGTCAAGAACCCTGCATGCCCTGAAGGCCAGACATCATGCACTGCCAATGAGGTAGTCAGCTCAAAAGTCGACATCGCGGGAAGCAGCTTCCCGATCTGGATTGTGGTGCTGATTGTGCTGGTGGTGCTGGTAGTCGTGTACCTGTTAGGCAAGACAAGCAGGCACTGACTGCTTGCTTATTTTTTTCTTTAGTATCTTTTTTCTGAAGGTTCCCTGTTTTTCTCGCGTCTTCTTTGTCTACCTTTATCCCCAGGCCTACTCCTTAGATAGTTCTTAGTGTGGATATGCTGTTCTTGAATATGACGAATCTGAAGAGGAGTGTTGGGAGAGAAGTGCTCCCAGAGCCTGGGGAAGGAAAGAATGAAGATACAATAAAGCACACCATATCTTTTTTTTCACAAAGATTAAATAGAAGCATTGCAGAGGTTTTGCCATGAACCTCAAGATCAAGGACGATATTGTGGCGCTCCTCAAGGAAAGCCTTGATGCCATCAGGAACAGCAATTTCGGGCTCCTCAATGAGATCAGCTCCCATACGGTGCACAACTCATCTGTCTTCCAGGACCATGACTCCACCAGCGTTGCTGTCCTCATCTATGCACTCTCGAAAGTGCTGCCCAGGGCCTCGGTAGATGTCAAGAGGCTCGTGGAAGAGAAAATCTCCAGCTGCGTGGCTGAGCTCGAGAAAGACAATATGGAAAGCTACCGGCAATGCCTCAAAGAGGTGATGGAGGTCATCCAGGCCACCAAGGAGGACATCAAGCAGTATTTCAACGAGGTGCTTTCCTCGTCGGAGATCAAGAAGGCCTCTGCCATCTACTATCACGGCATCTCCATCGGGAGGGCTGCCGAAATACTGGGGAGCAACAGGTGGGAGCTCATGAACTATGTGGGGAAGACCCGTATGAACGAAGAGACCATTGCAGGCATTACCGTCGAGAAAAGGCTGGCGTATGCAAGAAAGCTGTTTTCATCCTGATGCTTTGGAGAAGGAAGAAGATGCTGTTCACAAAAAAAGACAAAGTGCTGGTGTTTGACGCAGGGCCCATCATCAGCCTGACAACCAACAACCTCCTCTGGATACTGGAAAGGATTGCCTACACCCTCCATGTCCATCTCATGATCCCCGAGGCTGTGAAATATGAGGTGGTTGATGTGCCGCTGAACAGCAAGAAATTCAAATATGAGGCCATACAGATCCTGAAGCTCATCGAACGCGGCACCCTGAAGGTGATGAACAGCAACCTTATAGACCGGCAGACAGACGAGCTGCTCCAGATGGCGAACAGCTCCTTCTTCGCCCACCAGAATCCCATACAGCTCGTCCACAGGGGAGAGGTGCAGTGCCTTGCCTGCTGCAGACAGGTGAATGCGGGAGCCCTGGTGATAGACGAGAGGACCACACGGGTGCTGCTGGAAGACCCTCTGGGGCTCAAAAAACATCTTGAGAACAAGCTGCACACCCACATCAATGTGGACAAGAAGATGCTTTCAAGATTCCGGGACAGGACAAAAGGCATCAGTGTGCTGAGGTCTGCAGAGATCATCGCCGTTGCCTATGAGCACGGATTCCTCGACGGGCTCCTTCCGAACCTGGTGGACTCGAGGGAACTGCTCCTGGACTCCCTGCTGTGGGGAGTGCGGCTCCAGGGATGTGCAATCTCGACGGAAGAGATTGAGCGCATCAAGGCCATGGAGCGGCAGAAAAGGTGATTCTCGAGGGGGTTTCTGTTTTTAGGGAGGAAAAGTTTATATACTATCGAAATACTCTCTCTTGCACTACACTCGTTGTAGAAAGAATAATGGAGGGATAGGTCAATATGGCAACCAAAGTACAGAAAGTAGGTGTCAAGAAACAGAGAGGATACCTGTATTTCGTAGACAAGAAAGGCAATGTCTCCTGCGCAAAGATGGCGCGAGGGAAGAAGAGAGTGCGCGGAAGCAAAGTGGTGGCGAAAGTCGGCATCAAGAAACAGAAAGGCTATCTCTACTTCATCGACAAGAGAGGGGACATCTCCTGCGCAAAGATGGTGCGGGGCGGATCCAAGAAGAAGAGGGGCAAAAAGAGAAGGAGACGATAAGTCTCTCCCTATTCTTTTTTCTCTTTCTTTTGTTTTTCATTTCCCTTCTCAGCTGTTTCTGAACATGAGCGAGAGCACCATCAGAAACACTGAAAGCAGTGCGAAGGCCAGCACGCCGTAGGAGAAAAAGCTCTTTGTTCTGAAACGGTAATAGACTGCCAGCACCGGTATGAAAGAGAGGATATTCGCCACAAAGAACCTCTGCCACTGATTCAGGAGTGTGGGAGCCAGCATGAAGAAGAGCAGCATGCTGGCAAGAAAGAACAGGGCAGCAGAGAGCAGGAACCCCAAGGCTGCATTGATGCCCCTCCCGGCTGCGCCAAGAAATGTTTTTCTGTCCATAGTCATATAAGGGTGAAATATATCCTTCTGTTGTTGGTGCCCTTGTTCTCCATTTTGTGGAAGCGTATGGCACCGATCTCCTTGGTGTCCTTCACATGGGTGCCTGCGCACGGCTGCCTGTCAAAGCCTTCGATATCCACGATGCGCAGCTCATTGATCCCTTCTGGGAGCCCTTTGGCGAGCTTGACCAGGTGAGGGTCTGCCTCCACATCCTCCCTTTTCATGATGTAGAATCTCACAGGCAGGCATTTCTGGATGATAGCGTTGGTCTGCTTCTCGTATTCAGCGATCTGGTCTCGGTCAAAATGGTCGAGAGAGAAATCAATCCTCGCTTCCTCAAGTTTTAACTGGTTGCCTGTAATCTTGGCGCCTGTGGCCTTCTGGATGACAGCGCTGAAGATGTGCGCTGCAGTATGGTAGCGCATGAAGGTATGGCGCCTTTTCCAGTCTATGGCTCCTTTCACTACATCGCCTTCCTTCAGGTCTGAGGCCTCTGTCTCATGGCTGATGTTTCCGCCGAATTTCCCGACGAACACGACTTTGAATGTCTTTCCGTCTGAAATGCGGGTGAGAGTCCCTTCGTCCCATGGCTGACCGCCAGAATTCGGATAGAACAGCGTCCTGTCGAGGACGATGAACTGATTTGTGGGTGTTTTTTCGTTCTGGTGCGCAGAGAGCACCTTGGCCTCAAACTCCGTCGCATAGCAATCGTCAAGATAGAGAGCTTCCATATCAGGTAAAATTTTATAAAGACTATAATAACTTTTTGCTGTATGAAAGGGGCGTATAGCATATTTGGAGTGATGGCCATCCTGACGCTTTTGGCAGTGAGTGCGAATGCCATCCCGACTGTCGACTATCAGGCAGGCTCTGGGGAACAGATTGCAATACCACACGGAGTGGCAACCTACCATTATGCAGCAAGGACTGCTGTGGGACAGGGCACCTTCAGCAATGGTTTCTGGGAAGAGCACTACAGAAGAGTAGGCGTCGTGAATAGGGCTGAGATGCAGAGGGAGAAAGAGGATTTCCAGGACAGAAAAGAGAGAAAGAACTGGATCATTATCGACGGACAGAAAGCCTATCTTGGCAATGAAGGATACCAACAGTATGTTGCTGATGTTGAAAAGGACGATGATTCTTTCTTTGCTGTGTCAGGCCTCAGAGAGCTGAACAAAAACCATAATAGGATTGCCTTCATCAGGCAACAGCAGCCTGACAGGTACTGCGAAGGATGCAGGTATGGGGATGGAGAGAAGGTTGAATAAGTAATCTTTCTTTTGCCTTCTTGTTGCCGTGGGCTAAACGTTTTGCCCTTCCCCGCACTACTCTTCAGATTCGCCGTATTCAAGAACTACTCCCTGCAACATACACGTTCTGAAGAGTAGGCCTCAGAGTAAAGGCTGCTGAACTTCAGAAGCCTAAAGAATGAAAGAAGAGAGAAGAACTAGAGCAATACGGCGTTT
>CAZTOO010000080.1:0-5268 GCA_964615215.1 uncultured Methanosarcinales archaeon | reverse complement strand
GAGATCGGCGTTGTGGCTCAGGTTGGGCAGAAGCGCGACGCCGACGATCTTCTCGAAGAACGTCATACTCTTGCCGGCCCTGAGCAGATTGTCGCTTTTCGGGTCATATTTATAGAGTACATTCGGCACGACATCCAGCTCATTACCTTTCTCCCTGATGATGAATTCACCGATCTCCTTGATCCTCCTGTAGCCTTTCTTTGAGTTCTTCCAGCACACGACAGTAAGTCCAAGAGCCCCCAATTCTGCAGGAGGCACATTGATGGGCTGGTGCACCAGCCTCTGTATGGTCTCCCTCAGGCTGTTGGCGTGGAGGGTTGCAAAGACCGTATGGCCGGTATGCATGGCTTCGAACAGCTCTCGGGCATCATTCTCCCTTCTCACCTCTCCGAAAGCAATCACATCAGGCCTCATCCTCAGGCTGTTGATCAGCAAATCATACATCGTGACTTCCCCTTTGCCCTCGGAATTTGGCTTTCTCGTCAGCAGAGGTATCCAGAACAATGAAGGAGGCAGCTTCAGCTCCAGAGTGTCTTCAATGCTCACCACTTTCTGGGAGAACATAATCATGGAGCATAACACATTGAGGAATGTCGTCTTTCCCGCTGCAGTGCCTCCTGAAATCAGCACAGACTGGCCGTATTCAATGGCCATCCATATGATGGCATAGGCCTCTGTGCTGCAGGACTTAAACTCAATCATGTCGATGATGGAATAGGGCTCTTTCGACTGCTTCCTGATGGTGATGTTGGAGCCTTTGGGGGAGAGCGCATGGATGACAGCATTGACCCTGAACCCTTCATAGGAAGTGGCATCAAGCAGCGGGAAGAGGAGAGAGAAAGGCTTGTTCTCTGCACGTGCGAAGAGACTGGCGAAATGGTTCACCATCTCAGAGTTGGGCACATGGATATCAGTCATGAGGCTTCCCCACTTCCTGTGGGTGACTCTCACATACTCGTGGGCGGTGATGGAGACCTCTTCAAGCATATCGTCATTGAGGAGTATGTCTATCTTTCCCAGCCCCACCATCGTGCTCACGATGTCGCTGATGATCAGCTGCTTGATGGTCTCCTCAGTATGGGTGAACTCCTTATAGACCTCCTGGAGAGCGAACTTGAGGATCTTTTTTATCCTGCGTTTCTTGAAACGCTCCTCATAGTCTGTATCGCTGAAGTCTACAGTGTCTCTCAACTTGAGGATAATCATCTCCACCTTCTTCCTGGTGGTGTCGCTGTATTCCTCGATGTTAGTGAGATAGTGTGTAGGCCTTGCTGATTTCGCCTCGCTGACAATCTTGACTGCAGTCTGGACAGTATACCACGGCACGAGATAAGAATCCACAAGATTGAGCTTAGTCATTGCTCTTCACCTCGCGGTATTCCAGTCTCTTGGGTCCGAAGGCGTTGAAATATTTGTAGCGGAGGCTGATCTCAGGATACTCAAGCAGGACTTCAACCACCTTGTCAGCCTGGGCAGGATCAAGCAGGAATTTCTCCTTAATCATGTCCACCTCGAGCATATGGTGCTTCTTCAGGTAGTCGAACACCTTGTCTATGTTCGTCGATATTTTCTCCGAGGTGTTGCGCTCCTCCATCTCTCCCTCATCATCTCTCCGGAGATTCTCGATATTCTTCTCAATCTCGTCAGGCGTCATGGTCTTGATGTTCTGGTAGATGGCATGGCCTGAATCTGCATATTCAGCCTCAGTGCCGCTGAACGCTGCCATCACTTCCTCCTTTTGGAATCCCATCCTCAGGAGGAAAGGCAGCGCTTCCTCTACAGTGATGTTCTCGCTCTTGTAGAGGTCTGCCACTTTCCTCAATGTGTTTGAAACCACACGAACCCCTTTTTTGATGCAGAGACTATGTTAAGCTATCTAAAACCCTCTCATGAAGGCGGATAGATAGTTACCCCTATGCCGCATATTATCTGATAAAAGTATTTAAAGCTTCGTCTTTATGCTCGGTAAAGAGAGAAATCAGTTCTACCTGAGAAGCAGCTTGTCTGCTATCCAGTAATCCGCAAACTTATAGCTCACTACTGAGTCATTTGAGCCTCCTTTCGGGCTGCCTAGATAGAGGTGCGGGTCTATCACTCTGTTCTCCCTGGGATAGAGGAAGGTGAGATTCAGCAGCACCTCTCCCAGATATTGCCTGACGTCGATGGTGTCGTTGAAGGATATCCTGGTCTGGGTATTGTTGGCTCTCAGCACCAGCGCCACATCCATATCCTGCTTTATCATGGCAGTATAAGTGATGACATCATCCAAGGCATCCCGCATGCTCACCGTGACATTCATCCCCCTCAAATCATTGCAGTATTCACCCTCCTCTCCGCAACCTTCCAGGGAGATGCCGCTTCCCTCGGCAAAGTTTTCATTGAGCGTATCAACATCGATAAGCAGCTGTCTTGACTGATAGTCCGGCTCACTCACCTGCTGGATGATGATTTGCCTGCTCCAGGGATATCTCACCATGAGGTTCTGGTTGAGGACCGTCAGGTTGTTATTCATGCTTTTCACGCTGAACCTCACCAGCATCTCATTGTCACTCTGGTTCAGCACATTCAGATAGGCATTGAACGCATCATAAAATGGCTCTGTGTCGAAAGGCAGATGCTGGACAAACCCCAGTTCCTGATCAGATGCCGAGAGGGTGATGTCGGTGGTGGAGAACATGCTCCTCATGCTGTTCTCCACTCCCCTTCTGACCAGGATGAGCTTGAGGTTGTCAGCGACATACCCTGTCGATGCTGGATTGTCCTGATAGAAGGCAAAGAGCAGGGCAGCCAGGATGAGCGCACTAACTCCTAACAGCAGGAGAGAGAAAGACACGATGTATCCCTGCCTCATACGCCTGTTCATCTCCCGCTCACCACCGCATAGTATTTCACGTCGGCGATATAATCGAGGGTGCTTTCATTGTCGAAGGTGGCGACCTGGAAACTGCCTGAGACGACATCATCGCCCTGTATGGCAAACTTGTTCACTTCGACTGCACCCACAAGGCTTATTCCGTCATCCCTGTAGATGTTGATGTAGAGCATCACTTGGATATAGCTAGGCAGGAGCTCATTGAGCCTTCCTTCAAGATAGCTCTGGTTAAGAAGAGGGTGGGATGCGCTCGGAGTGCCTTTATAGGGCCAGGAAGGCACATCCTCCTCGAAATAGATGGCATTGATGGTATCAGAGGCTGTCTGCTGGAGATAGAGCCTGTTGGTGAATACTGCCTCAGCATGGTTGGACATAATGGTATAGGAAGCCACGAGCAACGCGATGAAGATGACTATGCCGAACATCACATCCAAGGCAATCAGCACTCCCTTCCTGGTCATTCCCACAGCACCACCTCCATCATAAGGATGTCTGTCCCATTATTCACAACCCTCCACGCAGGCACTGATGTTGTTCCGTTAGGGGCTCTTCCGATGCCTGTCCCTGGAATAGCACCGGTGCTGTTGTGCAGCCTGATGTAGAAGTCATATCTCAACCCCAGATGGTTCTTGACAGCAAGGTAATTGGCAGAGCTGGCATTCGTCATGTTCAGCAGGCAGCTGTATTTCTCCATGCTGACATGATAGGGAATGCCAGGTTCTGCAAGTCCAAGATAGAGAACCTGGGAAAGGTTCTCAACATGAGAAGGATCAAGAAAATACTCCTCCCAGCGGGATGTGCATTCGATGCCGCAGTAATAGCCTGAAGAGAAAACCAATTGGTGGCTCACCAGCTGTGCATCGAGCCTCATCTCATTGTGCCTGATGGTCTGGGAGAGCTTGTATTCCATAAGAGTTGCCAGAAGCACAATCACGACAATAAGTGTGGCTAAGAACGCCACCACACCTAAGATGCTGTAGGTCATCTGCCCTTTCCTTTCCCTCATGGCGCACTCTCCGGCACTATCAGCAGGCCCTGTTCAAGAGGAGTGAGGGAAAAGAGTGCATGGCTTGGAGTCATAAAGCTCTCACTATTGGCCACAGGAAACTGGAGCAGGCATTCGTAATAGCCGTTCTTATAATCCTCGTCGTGGATAAGGATCATCTTTGAGCCTGGGATAAAGGAGATGTTGTAGAGCGCCTCAAACGGCACCAGAGTGCCCTGGTCCATGGTTGCCACACTCGTCGTCAGGGAGCGTAAGGCCTCGCATTCCTTGACAAGCCCCAGCTCTGTCCTGCGCTCAGCATTCTGCGTGCTGTAGTGCCAGGCTATCCAGAAGATGATGAGGAAGAGGAATGTCATGAAGGCAACGATATGGATAATCTCCAATGCTGTCTGGGAACGCTTGTTCATGGGCATCTTCAGTCACACTCATAGTAGGTGATATTCAGCCCGCTGACATTCATGCGCAGCGACGAAGTGTTTGCATAGGTGCAGAACGTGATGGGAACAACACAGTATCTGCTGTAGAGCGGATTGCCTGAGAAGAGATAGCTGCTGTAATCCCCTCCACCGTACTGCTCGAAAGAGCTGCAGTCTGTCTTCCAGAGGAGATTGCTGAGCGCCATGGCCAAATCAGACCTTCCATCAGAGGTATTTTTCTGGCTGTTCGTCATATTAAAGGTGACTTCCACATTATAGACTTTGACTTTTCCCTTGTCCGCATGGATGGAGAAATTGTAGTCACACGTGCCGTAGAAAGGAGAAGAGCGGGAAGGGCTGTAATCCTGGGGATGGCTGGAAGAGGCAGTGTCGCAATCAAAGATATAGTCCTGTATAAGCTGGATGTCTCTGTAGCAGATGATAGCACTTCCTGAAAGCACGCACATCTGCATCAAAGGTTCCGGACAGAAAGGATTGGCAGGCGAAGGTGTGCAATAGCGTATCACTGCTGAGCTGCCGTCCATCCAGCCGTTGAGGGCACTGAGATTGACATCATCGGGATCCTGCCAGTTGCCGTTGCGGAAGAGGTCCAGCTCCACCACGCTTGGATAATCGACAGGAGCCCCGTAATATTTCAGCGCCTTTGTTCCTGCAGAGACGTTCTGTGTAGAGGTGATGTCTGAGACATTGTCTCCGTTGAAGTCCCCCACACCTATGCCTGCCGTGGAGTATTTGTCCCCGATCTTGAACGCAAGCTGGGGGAATTTTGTAATGTAATCCTTGAACAGTTCCTTATAGATGAATCCTGGCGGGAACGTGCCATTGCTGCCGATGTAGTTGAAGAACCGCACTGCTCCTTTCCCGTCCGTGGTAGGTATCTGCGCATCTGCAATCAGCAGCTCAGGAACATTGTCCTCGTCGAAATCATGCATCCTGATGTCAAAGCCGCTGAT
>CAZTOO010000079.1:0-5271 GCA_964615215.1 uncultured Methanosarcinales archaeon | reverse complement strand
ATAATACCGTGCTGGATCTTCCAGGCACACTATGCCGTCTAGGACGATGGTGTTCGAATATGCTGCCCATTCGCCATACTCTCTTCTGACATCTGCCTTTTTTCCAGGCATCCTTGGAACAGGGCTATAGAATATCCCTGGAGGCGGTGTCGGCGTCTTGAACAATGCTTTCCCCAGACTCATTCTGTCCACATCACCATCTATTCTTTCACAGAGCGAGTCCACCATCACCACAACAGTCTTCCTGTCCATGAGGCTGCGTCAGTAAGCGGTATTTATAAAATTTTACTTATGGGCTTAACCGTCGTAAAGTATTTATACTGCCTTCTCTCCTGCTTCTTTTGGTGATAGCATGGCACTGCTGAGATCAAGCGATGAGAAGCTGAAGCCGGGGATGAAAGCCCCAGATTTTGCCCTGAAGAATGTCGACGGAAAAGTTGTGAAACTGTCTGACTTCAAAGGGATGGCTGTGGCTGTCATCTTCATATGCAACCACTGCCCGTATGTCATACCGAAGATGGAGGAGATCGCCTCCCTCATGAGAGACTATAACGGAAAAGTTGCTGTTCTGGGCATCAACTCCAATGACCCGGTCAATTATCCTGCTGACAACTTCGAGAGCATGCAGAGGATGGCAAGACAGAAAGGCTTTAGCTACTATCTCTTTGATGAATCTCAGGCTGTTGCGAAATCCTATGGCGCGGTATGCACTCCAGACCCTTATCTGTTCGACAAAGAGCACAAACTGGTGTATCATGGCAGGATCAATGATGCCATGGATCCCGATGACAGCCCTACAAAGCACGAGCTAAAGGAAGCGATTGAAGCTTTGCTTTCAGGAAAGCCTCTCCAGAAGTGGTTCGTTCCTTCGCAGGGATGCAGCATCAAGTGGAAGTGATTCTTTGCTAATGTTTATATAGTGGGAACATGACTCTCATGTCTATGGCGCACAAGAAAAAGCTGAGACAGGGCAGGAATGTCAAAGTCATAAAGGCAGAATACCATCCTCTGCGGGACTGGAAGAGGGATCCTGCAGGCTATTTTCTCATCCGCATCGACAGGAAAAGGAAGATGCTGGAGGTCGCTTTCTGCAGGAAAAGCAATGTGATCGAGAAGAGATTCTTCGGCAAAGATGCTACAGTGCTGTATAATACAGTTCTCCGCCATGTCCGTCTGACGCGCCAGCATGCTGCCTATCTCGGAAGGGAATTGACTAAGGCAGAGATGGCTTTGCATCTTAAACTTGACTATATCCAAGACAGTCCTTTGGACTTCCGAGGTGTGAAGAGAGTGAAGAAGCATCCGTCTATCGAGAATATCCATAACTATTGCTTAGATACCAGTTCTCTGTGGACGAAACACCCTCGAAGGAAATGAAACTGATATCTGAGTAATGCTCTTTTTTGTTTCTTCGTTATGCCCTCCCTCTTTCCGAAGAGTGGTGTTGGGTGCCTAAGCTGTTAAAATCCTGCGTTTCCCTGCCGTTAAAGCCTCCGCAACAGAGCACTCCTCTTCAGATTCGTCGTCAGGAAAGAACGGCACGGGCAAACCAGAACAGGGTATTCATTCCACTTTCTTAAATCTCGGCACGTTCTTGCCGTTGACTAGCACTTTTTCCATAAACATCTTCTTGGGCCTGATGAATAAAGGTTTTTTACCCAACTCAGGGCAGTCGTAGAGCGGCTTGTAGATCACCATCTCTTCCCTTGTCTCAGAATGTATAGCCTCTCCGATCACTTCATAGAACTTGCCTTTGAAATGTCGATACTTACCTGGAAGGATGTGTTTCATGGCATTGGTGTGATGTTTTCCCTATTTAAGTTTTTACCTAAAACTTTTTAAAAGGGCAATTTCTCTCCACATCCATGTATCGAAAAAAACCAGCCCTGTTCCTCATCGAGCATACTGAATATTTCGACATCGACCAGGAAGTTACTGTACTGCGCGAGAGAGTTGCCAGGAAGAAAATGAATTTCATGCGCATGCTTGAATATGCGGAAATGCATGGCATACCTGTGTTCTCAGGCGACGACAACCCCCTTTCTGACGACTATGGCATGACGTTCGTCGAATTCCCAGGCAACGAGTTCCGATGCAGGACTCTCAAAGAGATCAGGGCACGCGCACCGGACTATGTGAGAGCAACCCTCGACCAGAGCCCTGAGCTGTCTGATGTGGTGGATGCCCTCAGGCCTGGAAGCGTCGCTGTCGTCGGAGGTGCGCATCTCCATCTGTCCCCTTCACGTTCCAAGGAAGCACCGTACTATTTCGAAGGCTGCCTGAACAGGAGTGTCACTCTTCTGCATTATATCCGGGAGTTCTGTTGCACAGGGATGGATATCATGATCGATCCGCGCATCACTCTGCAGCGGCCGTTGGACAGGGAATTGCTCAACGAGAGAAAACTGTACGTTGTCGGAGACCCAGACCATCAGCGGAAAGTGTGGTACCTGAAACCGCTCACTTCATCAGCGCTTCATACTCACTGACTGTGTCCTTGAGGAAGTTGCGCATGCCTTCTTTCGTCAGCTTGTGGTCTGTCATGGCTTCGAGCACTGCGTAAGGGACGGTGGCGACCTGTGCACCCACTAATGCCGCTTCCCTCACCTGTCTGGCATTCCTCAGTGAGGCTGCAAGGACTTCTGTCCTGATATTATGCTTCTGGAAGATATCCACAATCTGCGCCACCAGATAGATGCCTGAGAAGATGCCGTTGTCCTCTGCCATAGCCTCTCCTTTTGCCATGCCGTCTGCAGGGAAATAGTCGCTCTTTCCGAACTGCATGCCTGCCTCTTTCCTTAACATGTCGTCAATCCTGCCTGCAAACGGAGAGACATAGGCAGCTCCAGCTTTTGCTGCCAGAAGTGCCTGCTCCGGTGTGAATACCAAGGTGACATTGACAGGTATCTTCTCGTCTGATAATCGCTTTATGGCTTTCAGGCCTTCAAAACTGCCTTTCTCCTCGCCTGTGGCGGGATTCATAGGTATTTTTATGACTACCCTGTTGTTGGGGTTGCTGAATCTCCTGTATATGGCTTTTGCCTGAGCATACATCTCTTCTGATGAACCTCCTTTTACCTCTAAGCTTACCGGAGTCTTGCCTGCGACAGTGAGGATCTTCTGGATATACTGGTTCAGGTCAGTCTTCTTGCCTTCAATGGCAGCTTTCATCAAAGAGGGGTTGGTGGTTATACCATCCACAATGCCGGAAGCGTATGCTTTCTCTATCTCATCCATCTTTGCCGAATCAAGGAATATCTTCATGAAATCACCCTTTCTGGGATAAGAGAATGAGTTTCGTTTTTAAGCCTTTTTCTTTTATAGACTTTTCTGACAGTCTTCTTGACTTCCTGTGGCATCTTCCGAAGAGTAGTGTGCGGAACTTTAAAGGCTTTTACTCTTCTGAACGATGACAGCCTTTAAACAGAACGGAACTCTTCAGATTCGTCAAAAAAGACAGCGAACTACCCCATATAAGCAAACAACATCATTTTCACATATCCCTTGACGATAACTATATAACAAATTATATATATAACCACTTCTGGTTTAGAGGGAACATGATATGCTTCATAGCGATGTTTGTGTTTGCGGTCTTGGGCATCTTCAGCGCTGCCTACAGGAAGCTTGCCAAGGAGGCTTTCTTATGCGTCTTCAAGAAAGTCACGCTGAGGAAATGCGATACAGGGCTGGATACGAGGATAAAGGCAAAGATTACAGGCAACCTCCTGAAGGTCTCACCCAAGGCAGGAAGGTTCGTGTTCAGGCACTTTGAGCTGCTGTCATGGCTGTTTACGCTTCTTTTCATCTGGAGCATTATTGCTACAGCTATCGGGGGCTATAACTATTATCTCTATGGGAACTGCAACGGCCCCAATAAGGACAATTTCTGCATCTTTGACCCGACAGGAGAGCATTCCCATCTGTCTGAGGCTGATACAGGCGTGTGTTCTGCCGCTGCTGCAGATCCGAGCTTACTGACCCTGGAGGATGTGGACCTCACCCTCTTCCCCACAAAGAACAAAGGCGCGAAGAACCAGGTGGTGTTCATAGGCTGCTACCTCTGCCCTTATACCAGGGAAATCTACCCCACCATGCAGAAGCTCATGGCAAGGGATGATGTGGAATTCGTGTTTGCGCATTTCCCAGTCAAGGGCAATACTGATGTGCTGACAGAGATCGGGAACTGCGTTGCAGAGCAGGATATGGATCTGTTCTGGAAGATGAATGATGAATTGTTTTCCGACACCATAGGCGGCCTGGGGCCTGAAGAGACTGCGCTGAATGTCGTGAAATTCAGCACTATTGACCAGGAGAAGTTTGAAGCATGCATGACCTCCGAGGAGGCAATGTTATTAAAGGCGCAGCAGTTCACAGAGCTCGAGAAGACAGGCATCTACGGCACGCCGTTGGTGTTTGTCAACAGGCAGCCAGTAGTGGGGCCGAAACCGTTGCGTGTCTATACCAGGCTATTGAAATGAATGTCGATAAGATAAGGCAGGACTTCCCTCTGCTTTGCCAGAAGAACGCTCCTTTGTATTTTGACTCTTCCTGTGTGAGTTTGAAGCCTAAACCTGTGATTGATGCGATGGAGAGGTATTATTTCGAGTTCCCTGCCTGCGGAGGCAGGAGCGCCCACAGATTAGGAGACAAGGTGACTGATGCAGTCGAAGAGGCAAGGAAAGTCGTTGCGAAATTCGTGAACGCAAAAAGGCCTGAAGAGCTGATATTTGCCAGGAACACCACTGAAGCGATAAATCTTGTCTCACTCTCCCTTGACCTGAAAAATAGTGTTGTCCTAACGACAGATAAAGAGCATAATTCCAACCTGCTGCCGTGGCTGAGGCTGGCGAAGAAAGGTCTCATCAAGCATAAGATTATACCGACAAAGCCTGACAATACGTTTGATATGGCTGCTTTGGAGAGGCTTCTGAAAGAAGGCAATGTGAAACTGGTGGCATTGAACCATGTCTCGAATCTTGACGGTGTTGAGAACCCTATCAAAGAGATAGTAAAGATGGCGCATTCCTACAAAGCATTGGTCCTTGTGGACGGCGCCCAGTCAGCAGGGCATATGGAAATAGATGTCAGGGCAATGGACTGCGATTTCTTCGCGTTCTCAGGCCATAAGATGCTCGGGCCTTCCGGTATCGGTGCTTTGTATGGGAAGAAAGAGCTGCTTGAGAAGATGGACCAGTTCTTGGTAGGGGGAGAGACAGTAAAGGACACCCGTTATGACGGCTATGATGTTGAGGAGCTGCCTCATAAGTT
>CAZTOO010000078.1:0-5278 GCA_964615215.1 uncultured Methanosarcinales archaeon | reverse complement strand
CTGAACCACTCAGAACTCTGGCATATCCTGTATCCTTCGCTTTCATAGGCGCTTTCCCGTCTGCTGAAAGAAGGGAAATACTCCATCGGATACTGTTGCAGAGACAATGCATGATACACTGCCTTTGCTCTTCCTTCCTCGTCAAGGCTCTCATCGTTTCCTACCATCACCAGCTCGTCAATACTGAAATGGGCCTTTGGCTTCCTGTATCCCCTCTCTTTGCTGTAATCTATTCCTGCGAGGATGATTGCTTTCTCAAGAGTGATTCCATAATTCTCCTCGATCGCTCCTGTCAGACCAGGAACTTTCCTGAATTCCATCTTAGACGGGAGCTCTGAAGGATGTTGGCTGGCTGACATAACTGCTTCTAGTATCCTCCGTAATGTCCATTCCCTTCTGGGCATGCAGGGATAGGTGATTCCTGCATCCTCAACAAGAATCTGCCATGGAGATTTATCACCATCTCTTGAATAGAGCATCCTGGCAGCCCGCTCCAGTCCGGGATGATGCTTTTGGATATACTTGAGGTCAATATGCTCCTCTCTCTCGAGCTGCCTGACTGTTGTCATTAAACAATGCTTTTTGATATCTCCGATCATCTTTCGCATATTTTTGTCGTCAGGCAGTTGGTATGCTGCAGAGAAGAAGATGCCCATGTAGTTCTCCATAAGGTGCCTATAATTCATGGGATTTCCGTTCAGGCAATCCCTATGGAGATGCCCAATCGTATCATACAGGAACTCAGGAGTGTATTTCCTCTCTGTCATGGAAGGAAGAGAACTTCTCGTTTTTATAAGTTTTATTCAGAAAGGGCTTATTACATGCTGTGCCTTCCTCTCTCGAAATGCAGCTTCTGCCGTTTGAACTTGGGAATAAAACGCGGCGTCTGGTTGACATAATTCAGGTACTCTTCCTTATAGATGTTCAGGATGATCCTTTCCTCGAACCACACGAACAGATGGAAGGTGAAATACACAAAGATGGTGGAGATGATGGCAGCCTTTGACATCACGAGAAAGCCTATCGCCGGATACACCATGAAGATGAACACAGAATACATGGGATGGCGGACATAATAGTAGGGTGTGCTCTTCCTTCTGGTCTGCTCCTCATACGTCCTGGGGATGGTGACGAGCGAATAGAAGAAGACGAGGAAAGCTCCTATGATGAGCGCCAGCGCTATGAGCCTTGCGAACCACGGAGAAAGCGTCATGGGAGGTGTGTTGAGCTCCTGCTCGATGCCGATAGCAACCAAAAAGATGACTGCGCTGATGACGATGCAGACTACCCCCACCCACAGGCTTTTCTTAAGAGCGTGTTTTGTGTTCATGAAAAATCAACAACCTTCCAGAACTGCTAGTAGGCAATCCGAGGTTATAAACGTTTTCCTGATTTCAGGCCTTTCCATGCCTTCCTCTCAAACATGATCATGCGCAAGGGTTTGTCGCTCATGCGTATCCTGACAGCGCTGCCTTTCGGCAGAGGATACTCCCTCCCGAGTGAATCAGCCACCACCACGCCATGGTCCATGAGAGAATGGATAGTCACGCTTTTCCCTTTTGCAAGAAGCCTGTTGAGAAGCAGTGGTCTGTGCAGGGAGCCGTAGTAGGGCTCTCTGACATGCACCTGGAACCTGTTTGCATCCACTCCAAACACCTTGCCGCCTGAACTTCTCACCCAGCAGTGGCTGCCAGAGCCTGTGCTGACAATCACTCCGGAACTTTTCTGGTACTCCCTTTCTCCCAAGAGGTCAATCTCATAGTGCGACACTTTATAGCTCAGTCTGGAGCCGACAAAATATTCATTCAGTGCAGGAGGCAATGCAGTCCTTCCGTCGAGCATTGCCTGGACTCTCGTCGCTTTCACCATGAGAAACTCATTGTTGAGTATCTTTTTCAGGCTCTCTCCGAACCTGGCAGCAGTCGTGTGCAGGAAGAACCCCTCCTTCCTTCTCGGGTCAGAATTCACCCCGAGCATAGGTGTGGAATCCAGGACCTTCTGTGCCACAGAGAGAAAAGTGCCGTCACCTCCGAGGCTGATGATGAGGTCCCTGGAGCGCATATGCTTCTGTTCCAGCTTCTCCCTCTGCACCATCTCGAACCTGATGCCATCCCTGAGAAGCGCATCAGTGACTGTAGAGAAGGATTCTTCATGCTCTCTGCTGGAGCCCTTCATATAGACAACAAGCGCATTCCTGAGTCTCATGGAAGAAAGGAAGGAGAACTTGCTTTTAAGAGTTATGCCTTGACAATCAGCGTGTTGGTCAGCTTCACATCCTGGATCTTGCGCATCTCCTCAGTCACTATCTGGTCAAGCTCCTCGATGGCATCCACATCCACCTTGAGGATGATGTCCCACTCGCCGAAAATCTCGTTCATGATGGCGATGTTCTTTATCTTCTTCAGCTTGGCAGCCACTTTTTTCTCGCTACCGCTGGAAACAGCTATCAAGACATATGCAGATATCATGACCTACACCTCAATCTTTCACTCATCTTTTGGTATTTCTCTCAACAGGCATATCCTTGCTGATTATATAAAAACCTTGTTCTTTGATGTGGTGTCTTTCCTCCTTTACTTTTCTCCCAGTTTTTCCTCTAATTCTTTATAAACCAGGGAGATGGCATTGGAGAGGATGTTCTCTTAGAGCCGGGTGCCTTATTTTAACGAGAATGAAACAGGAGCCATGTGTGCCTGAAGATTATGGAAGCTTTATGAGAGGACAATGGCAGGCTTTCCAGGCAGCGCCTGCTTAGCCTTCTGCTCCTTGCTTTCTTCAGCCTTCACTACCTCGATATCGCACCCGAACTCTTTCCTGAAGAGCTCTTTATGCCTCTTCAGCACCTCAAGCTCATCATGCTGCTCTACCATTATCTCAGGAATCTTAGACCTGTCCTTCACCAGTCTCGGCACCAAAGCAGCAATCTCTTTCCCATGCTTCGGGTCCATGACAGCTTTCATGATCTCTCCTGCATGATGGGTCTTCCCCACCTCTTCTTTTACCTTCTTCATGAAGGGATATTTCCATCCCTCAGCCACTATCAGCGTGATCCTGGAGACCTTCTCAATCTTTGTAAGGGCGATAATGCCTTGTATGTCTTTCACCGCAGCATGCACCATGCCCTCCACTGCCTCTGCCTGAAGGTCAATCTTCTTCTCATCAGGCTCTGGCCATGCTTCCACAGAGACCAGACCTTTCTCACCTAACCTCTCCCAATATTCCTCTGCAAGATGGGGCAGGATAGGTGCCATAGCCTTCACAAAGACAACTGCGTGCTTCCTCATGCATCCTCCTTCGATGCAGGAGAACATCTCTTTCAGCTTTATCACAGCCATGTTATACCTGATGTTTTCGATATCGCCGCTGTACTCCTTCAGCAGCCTGTTGAATCTGCTCTCATTCAGTCTGCTGATACTCCCCTCCTTGAAGGCAGAGAAGAACCCATGCACTTTCTTCACGAATCTCAGGCTGCCGTTGATGCCTTCGTCGCTCCATTCCAGATCCTTGTCAGGGGAAGCTATAGACACCAAAAAAAGCCGTGCAGTGTCGATGCCGTGGCTCCTGCTGATCTCTTCAGGCAGCACCACATTGCCTTTTGATTTGGACATCACCACACCCTCTTTGTGCAGCATGCCCTGGTTGAACAGCTTTGAGAAAGGCTCATCCGCTTTCAGCATCCCCATATCCCGTAACGCTTTCGTGAAGAAACGGGCATAGATGAGATGCATGCACGCATGCTCTGCCCCTCCGATATAGAGGTCGACAGGCATCCAGTGCGCTGCTTTCTTCCTGTCGAACGGCTCTTTCGCATTCAGTGCATCGCAGTAGCGTAAGAAATACCAGGAGCTGTCGAAGAAGGTGTCCATGGTGTCAGTCTCCCTTCTTCCCTCTCCCCCGCATTTCGGGCAGGTGCATTTCATAAATGTCTTTGAAGTCTGGAGAGGGTTGCCGCCTGACGTGAAACTCACATCTTCCGGAAGCAGCACAGGCAGATGCTCAATCTTCTCAGGCACGATGCCGCACTTCTCGCAGTACACCACCGGGATGGGAGTGCCCCAATACCTCTGCCTCGAGACAAGCCAGTCCTTGAGCTTGTAGTTGACTGTTTTCTCCCCCCATCCTTTCTTTTCAGCATATTTCGATATCTCCTCTATCGCATCCTGGCTGTGTGTCCCGTCGAACTCTCCGGAATTGACCAGCACCCCCTCATCAAGGTATGCCCTTGCCATCTTCTCAGGGTTCAGTTGATAGTCCTCTGGAGAGATCACTATCCTGATGGGCAGTTTGTATTTCTTGGCAAACTCAAAATCCCTCTGGTCATGGGCAGGGACTGCCATGACCGCCCCAGTGCCGTAGTCGGCGAGCGCATAGTCAGCCACCCACAACGGACATTTCTCATTGTTGAAAGGGTTGATGAAATATTTTCCTAGGAACATGCCGTTCTTCGGCTTGCCCTCGGCAGTCCTCTCTATGAAGGATGTTCTCTTCACCTGCTCCACAAATTTCTTTATCTCCTTCTCCTGTTTTGTCCCTGCGATCAGTTCAGAGACCAGAGGATGTTCAGCTGCAAACACCAGATAGGTGATTCCATACACTGTGTCAGGCCTCGTCGTGAATGTCGATATGGTCTTTCCGGTATCAGTGCCATCTTCATTCACGATCCTGAAATGCAGCAGTGTCCCATAGCTCTTCCCTATCCAGTTCTGCTGCATGGTCTTGATGCGTGGGGGCCAGTCCAGTTTTTCCAAGTCAGCAACAAGCTCGTCGGCATATGTGGTGGTCTTGATGAACCACTGCTCCAGGCTTTTCTGCTCCACTTCTGTGTCTTCATGCCTCCAGCATGTTCCGTCGTGCACCTGTTCGTTCGCCAGCACAGTATTGCACTTGGGGCACCAGTTGACTGAAGAGCCTTTCCTGTAGACAAGCCCTTTCTCCATGAGCTTGACGAAGAGATACTGGTTCCATCTGTAGTAATCAGGGCTGCAGGTCTTCACCATCCTGGCCCAATCATAGCTCAGCCCCAGCTCTTTCTGCTGCCTGAGGAAGGTCTTGATTGATCTCTCAGTGAATGCCTTGGGGTGGGAATGCGCCTTTATTGCCGCATTCTCCGCCGGCAAGCCAAACGCATCATACCCCATAGGGTAGAGAACATTAAAGCCTTTCATCCGTTTGTAGCGGGTGTAGATGTCGCCGATGGTGTAGTTGAACGCATGGCCCATGTGGAGCCCGCTTCCCGAAGGATAAGGGAACATCTCCAGCACATAGAACTTCTTCTTGT
>CAZTOO010000077.1:0-5341 GCA_964615215.1 uncultured Methanosarcinales archaeon | reverse complement strand
AACACAGATCGTTGAAAGAGCCGATAAAGGTAGGTGCAGTGATCTTCGTCGTGGGACTCCTCATTTTCATGATATTCCCTCTTGCTGCCTATCTGTTTAATCCGGATTACCTGACAGCTACCTTAGGCCATTCAAATGTATTGGGAATGCCTTCTCTGTTCTCGGTGGCAAGGATAGGGATTTATCTGCTGCTCTGGGGAACACCGCTGCTGAGCGGACTTGCCGTCCTTTCACTATTCATACAAAAGAAACGGTCTTCAACGAAGACAAAGAAGAGGTATCAAAAAGGCACGGAGAGCTCATCTAGGGGATATGCGCTACTCTGGTCATGGGCAGCGTCGGTGATACTGTTCTATGCCTTCACGGAGTACATAGGGGCTATCGACAGGTATATGTCTGTGATGATACCTGCCCTCGCCATACTTGGTGGATCTGTGCTTGCCGTCATGCTTGAGAAGAAGCATATCCCGGCATTCCTTTCGTTTGCCGCGATTGTCCTCGCATCGCTGCTCTTCCTGAATCGGCTGCCGAGCAGATGGATAGGGCATGATGTGTTTGACTACATCACACGTGCGCTCTCCCTGAGATGGGATTTCATTTTCCAGTTCCACGGCTCTTCAGGCCCTGCATTCATGACCTCATTCTACCCGCTAGGTGTAGGGTTGGTCCTTTGTCTCGTGGCATTGCTCGCACTTGTTGCCGTCCTTCTCATGAAGGGATATGGCACTGGAAGGTATGACGCCGCCACAAAAAATGCGTTCATCGTGTTTGCCGCAGCAGCCTTTGCGTTCAATATGTTCCTGGTGCTGTGCTTCATCATCAAGAGCCCCTATCCTGATGTGGGAGAAGTGAAGCATGACATGGCCGCCTATGCCCAGAACACGGAGATGCAGTATCCTCTCTATTCGAACGATGCGAGTTTCGGATGGTACCTGCATGAGGCAGTGCCCTCTTTTTACTATATTGCGGATGATCCGGAAGTGCGGCAGCAGGTAAAAGAGCTTCTGGAGGAGACAGGAGGCACGCTCCTGATAATGAATTATCCGAAGATACCTCAACAGGATATCATCTGGAGCATGGCCGACGCATGCATCCTCGAGAAAGAATTTAAAGAGGAAGGGTTTTCTCTGGGATACCTCTATCGATGCCCGCGTATGAAGAGATGAAAGGGACTGAAACATGCGAATCTTCTACAACACGAAGGCGTTTGAGCGCATAGGATCATCAGAGTCAGACTGCGGCATCTTCATCGGGAAAGAGGCTGCTTTCCATGGCTCTCAGCACCTGCTGACTGAACTGAAGATTAAGGAGAAGTACCGCTATGAGAGATTCATGCAGCAGCTCTATACGGAGAATCAGGCACTGTTCCGTATCCTAGGCAAGGATGTCTCGTTCATGTGCAATAAATTCCTTGTCATGACCTTCGATTTCTTCAATTATAACAGCATAGGCAATTATCTTGCAGTCATCGACATCCTTGATGAGGTCCTGCCAAGCTGCAGAAAGGGATCGGCAAATGATCCTTTAGAGGTGCATCTGCCCAACGACAAAGAGATGGCAGACGTTATTGCCCGATGTCTCAAGAGACATAAGATACATAATTACTCATTCATCTATCATGAAAAAAGGAGGAAAATTTCATTGCGAGTGCTGAGAAAGCTGCTTCGCTTACGGCTGTTCGGCCGCTATCTCCTCAAGCCTTTCGCAAAGAAGAGAGACCCTGAGAAGAGAATAGCTTTTCTCGAGCCCATCACCACCCCGATGGATATCTATGCCTCTTTCAAGGAGGAATGCAAGAGCGGAGAGACCATTGCATATGAGATAAAGAACGAGATGCTCAGGCCACGGAACCTTCTTCTCATCGCACGTCAGGCTGTCAGGAAGGAGCATCTCCATTATTCCTCATTTTACACCATGCAGCACTTTAGAGACATGAAACGTATACATTCTTCGATAAGGGCATCATTTCATCGAGCAAGAATCCCTGAAGTGGTCTTTAAAGGGATTGACATCACCAAGCCTGCCAAAGAGTTCCTGGAGGTGATGGTAGAGACCTATTATCTCCTCCTGATAGATGCGCTCCTGATATCAGAGAAGATATGTCTGGCATATGAGAAGGTGTTCTTTACGCTCCTCGATGACCCCATGACATCAGCGCTCTGCATCGATAGAAACCCTCATTGCAAGAAATATGCAGTCCAGTATGAGCTGATATATCCAGGATGCGGCTATAACAGTGTGGAGCGCACAGACCTCCGGATCGAGAAAGAGTTTGTGTGGAACAGGTATTCAAGGGATGTCCTGGTGGAGAGATATCACTATCCGCCGTCGAAAGTGGAGGTCATGGGGAATGTGAGGTTCCCGAAAGTGAAGAAGAAGAAGCATGATACTGTCAATGTGGTGTTCATCTCCCAGACTTCCACATTTATTGAAGTCGCAGATACGTTCATCCAGGCTGCAAAGCGATGCAGGAACAAGAAGCTGCGGTTCTTTGTCAAGGTCCGTGCTGACGATGATAATATCCCTGATATCAGACACAGACTTGAGAAGAGCAATATAACCCTGCTCGAAGGGGCCATGAAAGACTGCCTTCCACTCACTGATGTGTTGGTGACCTATGCATCCACAGCATCCTATGAGGCGCTCTACAACAACATACCCATCGTCATCATCAATCCGTATTCTTCGGAACCGTTGGGCGTCCCCTTCTATGAGCATTGCCCCTATTTCACTGGGACAGCATCGTTGGTGAAGTTCTTCGATTCCCTGACACCTGCTTCCCTGAGGAAGAAGAACATCCCGGCACAGTTGCTTATCCCAGAATTCAACTGGAAACGGGCAAAGGAAATCTTACGTTAGGCATACTCTTTCCACATCGCCCGCATAAGCTGTATATTCCTTATGTCATTCTCCAGAGTTGCCTGTCTGCCTTTCGGGGTTTCAAGGCTGATCATCCTGGCCGAGGTGGCGCTTATGAGACGCAACATCTCCTTGAAAGGGAAATCACCCTCGCCGATATTGAGATGTTCGTCGCTTTCGGTTGCCATCTTTCCGTCGCTGATATGCATGACGGTAAGGGGTAATGCACAGAATTCTTCAATCATTTTTAGAGGATCTCTTTGTAAGGTCACTGAGGCCTTTATAGCGTGCGCGATATCGAGGCAATAGTGCGGAGCAGAGAGTGATTTCAGCTCTTCATATGTCCTTCCTATACACACATGCTTTAGGTCGACAGTCTTTCCGGGCATGTTCTCCAGGCAGAACCTCTTGTCTTTTGCATGAGCGACAATCGCATTGCATTGTGCAGCACTTCCATCATATCCAGGGTGGACAATGATATATTGCGCATCGAGGTAATCTGCGAATCTTTGGGCCTCCAGGATAGCCTCATGATTCTCTTTCTCCAGCCCCTTGTCTGCAAAGTTTACCTGATTGTTGTCGATATGAACTATGGCAGGTATGTCTTTCAACGCAGAGAGCGACTTTTCATCGTAGGAATTGCGTAGTGCGCTTATCTCAACATAATCAAACTCTTTCAGTTCAAAATGCTTTCTCAGGAGAGGCAGCAATTCTTTGTTCGTGGACCATACTTTTATGCCGAATCTCATAGTTTATCCCTTGCTTTTCCGCTTTTCCTAGCAGGTTTACGGAAGACTTGCTGGCGTTTCAGGCATAATGTTACATAAGAAGCATCTTTCTTCTGTATCTGAAATCCTGCTTTGAGAAAGATGCGGAGAGATGCGGCATTCTCATGTTTAATCTTTGCTGTAAGAGTACTCACAGGATTGTTCTGAATATAGGTCTTGCATCCGAGAGTGAGAATTTCAAGCGCATATCCTTTGCCACGATGCTGAGACGCCACAATGATGGAAATCTCAGCCTGCTTTCCCGAACGGTCAAAGCGTATCTGGCCTATCTTATGATGCCCCTTATCATATGCTATTAAGATAGTTCTCTTAGGGTTGTTCAGAGCCTGATGAAACCATTTGAGATGCCGCTTCCATGGCACAGGCCGTGTGGTAAAAGAATGCTTTCTAGTAAGAGGGTCATTCCTCCATCTGAAAAGGTCTTTCACATCTTCCTTTTCCGCAGAACGTAGAGAGAACTTATCCATCGACACAGTCCTCAGTGATTGGCTCATGCCGCTTAAGGGAACGTGATGCCTTCTTTCCTTTGATATCATCAAACTGCGAAGGCTCCATACCTTTCTTCGCTTTTCCAGGGCGAAGGAAAGCAATGTTCTTCTGAGAGAAGCGTTCTCCTTTCCTGATAACGGTTTTGGTATACATAAAATGGCGCGCAAAGCTGTGAAGCTCTTTTTCATCCTTCAGCACTACTTTTTTTCCGCTCCCCAATGCCTGTTCCATGGAACGTATACTTGCCACCATCTGCTTCAGCTCATGTGGTAAGATGGCAAAACCATGGTCTGGACCAGGCAATGTATTGTCTGTCGTATAATGTTTTTCAACGACACATGCTCCTAAGGCGACAGCTCCGAGCGGCGCGATAAGCGGCTCTCTTGAATGGTCAGAAAGACCGACAGGCAGGTGAAAAGTATTGCGCAGCTCGATTATTGCCTTAAGGTTGACAGAAGTGAGCGGCGCAGGATATTTCGCTGTGCACTGGAGCAATATGATGGAGTGGTTGCCGGCGGCGTGTAGGGCAGAAACAGCCTTTCTTATGTCTTCTATGCCTGATGCGCCAGTAGAGAGTATTATCGGCTTCTTCTTTTTCGCCACGTGCCTGAGGAACGGCAAGGTAGTGATACTGTATGACGCTATCTTAAATGCAGGAACTCCCACGGCGTCGAGTTCATCAGCGGATTCATGGTCAAAGGGCGTACAGAGGAACATGATGTGTTTTTTGTCGCAATACAGCTTCAGCCTCGGCAGCCACTCATACGGCACTTCCATCTCCTTGATGAGGTCATAGATGGATTTTTTCTTTCCGAGGTAATCCGCAGTGCCTGCCTTTTCCACATATAGTTTTTTTGCGCGGTAGAGCTGGAATTTCACTGCATCTGCCTTGGCCTCGACAGCGATATCGATAAGCTTGAGTGCATGCCGGTAGTTAATGGCAGGATTCTCCGATATGCGGAAGTTGGCGCCTGCCTCTGCGATGATAAAGACCTGCCCTTCCCCTATCTTTTTCTTTCCGATATTCATAGGACATTACCTGGCCAGACGTTTGAACCCCTCATGGGCAAGCGGCCCTTCCAAACGCTGCTTGACATCATTCTTCCTGAGAGCATCTGCGATGAGAGCGAAGACCTCATCGACTGCAACCAAGTACTTCTTCACATGCTGTTCGGTATGTGCAAAAGAGACATAGACGCTCGGCG
>CAZTOO010000076.1:1697-5360 GCA_964615215.1 uncultured Methanosarcinales archaeon | reverse complement strand
ACAGCAAGCGCTTCATCATGGAGAATGAGAGTTTCTTTGTCCTGGCACCTTTCGCTTCCAGATACAATTTCGAGGCATGGATCATCCCGAAACAGGACTGGAAGACGTTCTCTGACATACCTGACGACAGGCTGCTGCATCTGGCAGAGGCATTTGTAAAACTCCTTGCAAAGCTCAAAGAGCTCAATGCGTCCTACAATTATCACCTTCACTACGCTCCTGAGGGAGAATTCCGTCTCCACATAGAATTCACGCCGCGCCTTTCGAAATTCGGGGGCTTTGAGATAGGCACAGACACTGTCATCAACACCATGCCGCCCGAGGAGGCAGCAGGATTTTACCGGGGAGAGGAACAGTAAAACAGAGGATTAGAACGATAACAGGAAGATCATCACATTCAAATCAAAAAAGGGGTGATGGGTTTTCGGCCGTGAAAGCGGCCGGAAATCCTCTTACATGAGAGTATTGATGTTTGGCTGGGAATTCCCGCCATTCAGCAAAGGAGGCCTTGGAGTGGCATGCTACGGCATCACCAAAGGTCTTGCACAGAACGGTGTGGAAGTGATTATGGTGCTGCCGAAGGCACCATGCACTGTGGAATCTCCCTTTTCAAGGGTGCTCATTGCCTCAGAGCTCTACAGGGACACCAAATATCTGAGATACAGGCACATAGACACGCTCCTTGCTCCCTATATGGATGAAGAGGAATACCGAAAAGAGCTCATGAAGTATGCCATCCTCAAGAAAGGCGACAAGTTCGAGCTCTACGGCAAGGACATCTACCAGGAGATATACAGATATGCAATCAAGGCAAGGCTCATCGCCATGGCAGAGGAGTTCGACATCATCCATGCACATGACTGGATGACGTTCCCTGCAGCCATAGAAGCCAAGAAGATATCAAAGAAGCCGTTGGTGATTCACATCCACGCTACAGAGTTCGACCGTACAGGCGGACATCCCAACCAGTATGTCTATGACATAGAGCGCAGAGGCATGCACGAGGCAGACGCTGTCTTCTGCGTGAGCAACTTCACCCGCAACCTGGTGCTGGAGCATTACGGCATTGACCCTGCAAAGGTCTTTGTCACCTACAATTCCATAGACAACGAGGGTGTGAACATGGACGAGCCTTTCCGCATCGAGCACGGCGATAAAGTTGTGCTGTTCCTCGGCCGCATCACGCTCCAGAAAGGCCCTGATTATTTCATCTATGCTGCTAAGAAAGTGCTGGAGTTCGAGCCCAACACCAAGTTCATCATCGCAGGAAGCGGAGACATGCAGGCAAAGATTATAGAAAAGGCAGCAGAGCTCGGCATCTCGAAGAATGTGCTGTTCGCAGGCTTCCTGACAGGAGACGACATCGACAGGGCCTACAGGATGGCAGACCTCTATGTCATGCCTTCTGTCTCAGAGCCTTTCGGCCTCACGCCGCTTGAAGCCATGAGGAACGGCACTCCAGTGCTGATATCGAAACAATCAGGAGTCTCAGAAGTCATCAAGAACTGCCTGAAGGTGGACTTCTGGGACATCGACGAGATGGCGAACAAGATTGTTGCTGTCCTGCGTTATCCGTCATTGCAGCACACGCTGAAGGTGGAAGGCCTGTATGAGATCAGCAGGTTCTCCTGGCATGAGGCAGCAAAACGCTACATCGAGCTATATAACAAGCTAGTGTCAAAGAAGAGGTAATGGAGTAAGGCAGAGAAAGCAAGTGGTGACTATGGTAACGGTGTGTTTTTATTTTCAGGTCCATCAGCCGTTCAGGATGAGGAAATACCGCATCTTCGACATCGGCAAGAACCATCAGTATTTCGACGAAGAGAAGAACAGGGAAGTCTGCACCAAAGTGGCGAAGAAATGCTATCTTCCCATGAACCGCCTGGTGCTGAAGCTCATCAGGCAGCAGAAAGGCAGGTTCAAGGTAGCATACAGCATTACCGGAGTTGCATTGGAGCAGTTCGAGCGCTACAGCCCCGAGGTGCTTGACAGCTTCAAGGAGCTTGCAGCCACCGGTTGTGTGGAGTTCCTGTCAGAGACGTATTACCATACACTGTCCTTCCTGTATTCGAAGGAAGAGTTCAAGGAGCAGGTTGCCATGCATAAGGAGAAGATAAAGAGGCTGTTCGGCCAGGAGCCTGCCATCTTCAGGAATACAGAGCTGGTGTACAACAATGAGCTTGCCCACACTATGGAAAACATGGGATACAAAGGCATACTGGCAGAGGGAGCTGACCACATACTCGGCTGGAGAAGCCCAAATTTCCTCTATCAGCCCTCCACGACAAAGAAAATCAAGCTGCTGCTCAAGAACTACAAACTGAGTGATGACATAGCCTTCAGGTTCAGCAACAGGGGCTGGCATGAATGGCCTCTCACCGTGGAGAAATATGCGCAGTGGATACATGCTGCGAACGGCAACGGCCATACCATCAACCTGTTCATGGACTATGAGACGTTCGGAGAGCACCAGTGGGAGGATACAGGGATCTTCGAGTTCATGGCAAGGCTTCCCGACGCAATACTGTCCCACAAAGACAACAACTTCAAGACACCCTCTGAAGTTGTTGAGGCATATCCTGTCATGGGAGAGCTGGATATCCACCATATCATCTCCTGGGCAGATATTGAGCGTGATTTATCTGCATGGCTGGGCAACAGGATGCAGCAGAACGCCATCTCCGACATCTATGCCATCGAGCAGAGGGTCAAAGCCACCAATGACAGGAAGCTGATTGAGGACTGGCGCAAGCTCCAGACCTCAGACCATTACTACTATATGTGCACCAAATGGTTCAGCGACGGAGATGTGCACAAGTATTTCAATCCCTACGAAACACCGCATGACTCCTTCATCAATTTCATGAACATCATGGGAGACATCATGACGCGGCTCAAGGAGCATGAGAAGAGATAGGTGATATGGAACAATACAGGAACACTAGAGAAGTGTCTCGGTCCAAAAAATGTGTGAAAAAAAGAGGCGATTGCAATGATCAGAAGGATAAAGCATAGGATACAGAAGATGCTGGAAGGCCAGACGAAACGGAAGGCAGGTGCGCTGGGAGTGGAGAATCAGGAGCAGGCAAAACATTTCCTCAGGACAGTGGAGGGAGATGCACGCTTCTTCGTCAATGACGGCGCTGTCGTCGCAAGCATGCAGGAGCTCGCAGCCGCACTGAAGGGCATGGCCATGAAGACCTTTGTCTACCATGCCAACCATGAGAAGAACGACTTTTCCGCGTGGGTGCAGGATGTGCTGGGAGACACGCACCTCGCGCAGGAGCTGCTGGTGGTCATCAGCAAGCGCGAAGCAGTGGATGTCGTAAGGCAGAGGATACATGAGCTGGAGAGGTTCATCTGAGCAGTATGGAGACGGAAAAGGAAAGTAAAAGACAGAAAAAGAGGAAGAGACAACAATGACAGCTGACTATCTGTTTGAGAGCTCGTGGGAAGTCTGCAATAAAGTGGGCGGTATCTATACTGTCGTGAAGAGCAAGGCAGACCTCATCAACAAGCATTACCCTAATTATTTCCTCATAGGCCCATATATCAAGGAGCAGGCAAGCTTCGAGCTGAGTGAGTGTGCGCCTCCAGAATTCCTTAAGCACATCTTCTCGCATCTCAAAGAGAAGAAAGTGAACTGCCACTTCGGCAGATGGA
>CAZTOO010000076.1:0-1687 GCA_964615215.1 uncultured Methanosarcinales archaeon | reverse complement strand
CCATACTGATTGATGCATCCCAGCTGCAGTCCATGAAGAACACCCTGAAAGGAGACTTCTATAAAGATTTCCAGATAGATTCCCTGAATGCATTCAGCGATTTCGAGGATCCTCTGGTATGGAGCTATGGCGTCTATCTGCTCCTCGAACAGGTGGCAAAGAAGCTTGAGGGAAAGAAGATTGTTGCGCAGTTCCATGAATGGATGGCAGGCTTCCCCATCCTCCTCATAAAGAAGAACAGCCTCCCTATAGCGACAGTCTTCACCACGCACGCCACCATGCTGGGAAGGAGCCTGGCAGGCAACGGTGTTGACCTCTATGCAAAACTCTCCCATCTCAATCCGGGGGAGGAAGCCTACAGGATGCACGTCGAGGCAAAATACCTGACAGAGAGGCAGTGCGCGCAGTATGCTGATGTCTTCACCACAGTCTCTGAGATAACAAGCATCGAGGCAGAGAAGATTCTCGGCAGGAAAGCAGACATCCTGCTGCTGAACGGGCTGGACATCACGAAATTCCCCGACTTCGAGGAGATCTCCATCAAGCATCGCGCATCAAGGAAAGAGCTGAGGAATTTCTTAAGCTATTACTTCTTCCCGTACTATCCTGTTGAGCTTTCCCACAACCTCATGTTCTACATTGTTGGTAGGTATGAATACAGAAACAAGGGAATTGACCTCTTCATCCGCGCCCTCGGCAGATTGAATGAGATGATGAAGAAAGAGCCTGTCCATGACCGTACCATAACCGCACTGTTCTGGATCCCTGCAGGCACGACCTCCATCAGGAAAGACCTCATGGAGAACAAAATAAGATTCCGCAGGGTCCAGGACGAACTCCAGCAGCGTACAGATGAGTTCCAGTCTAACATCATAGAGGCCATCGCTACTGAGAAAGACCTCAAGACTCTCCATCTGTTCAAGGAGGATTTCCTGATTGAGATGAAGAAGATCATCTCTGCATTCAGGAGACACGGCACCCCGCCATTATGCACGCATGAGCTTGAAGATGAGAAGAACGACCCTATCATGAACGGATTCAGACAGTATGGGCTCCTGAACAGGGAAGAGGACCTGGTGAAAGTCATCTTCTATCCCACCTATCTCAATGCAGCAGACGGGCTTGCCAATCTGGATTACTATGAGGCCATAGCAGGCTGTCATCTGGGGGCATTCCCGTCCTATTATGAGCCGTATGGATACACCCCCCTTGAATCTGCAGCGAACGGCGTTCCCGCAATAACAACAGACCTTGCAGGGTTCGGCCGCTTCATCCAGCAGAAGCTGAACAACAGGATGGAAGAGGGTATTTTTGTCCTCCAGCGCATGAACAGGAATAACGACCAGATAGTGGAGCAGTTCGCGAAACTGCTCTACGACTTCTCGAAGAGGAGGAGCTGGCAGAGGGTGGAGAACAAGATCAACGCGAAACGCACATCCACTGAGGCAGACTGGCGCATCCTGATAAAGAACTACTATGACGCGCACGATATGGCGCTCGAGAAGCTGGGCAAGAGGCAGCATCATAAGTGATGGTATGAAAAAGGTACAAACTATGGACGTGCAGCATTCGTATGAGAAAGTGTTGATGGGCTCGAAGGCAGAGGAGACTCTGGGCTTCCTGCTGACCAACAGGGAAGGCTCTTTTCTCTATCTCACGACAGCCCCTTTCAGCACCTACAACGGCT
>CAZTOO010000075.1:0-5361 GCA_964615215.1 uncultured Methanosarcinales archaeon | reverse complement strand
CCGGATGAACTATTATAAACAAGACTGCATTTTCCTGAAGCATGGTGATAATGTCCAGCCGATTTTCCGAAACAAAGAATATCCTGCCTGAGAACATCAAGAAACTACTCGCTCTCCTGAAAAAAGAGGAACAGCAGCCTCTTGGAGAATGGAAGGGAGGCAGGCATAATGTCTTCTGTATCATCATCTCGACGGGAGATTTCACGCTGAAGATATACCAGGATGCTGATTCCGAAACAAGGGAGAGGCTGTATGCCATCCCTGACAGGCATATCTCGACGAGAATTGATGACTCTTCGGGTGAGGTATATGCGCTGACCAACACCATCATCTCCTCTCTCCACGGCAATTCGGTGGAGATGGACACTGCCATGATGGAGAGGGTGAAGCCTGCAAGCGACGGATTCTGGTACAGCTGGAAGTTCGAGGGCGTGGCAGAGACCTATAGGAAGGCTGTCTATCCGGTGATGAGAAAGGCGCTGATGAGGTGTGCGGCGGACATCGCAAAGGACAAGAAAGAGATTGTCGTCGCGGACCTGTTCTGCAGCGACGGTGAATTCCTCGTCGGAGAGGAAAAGAGAGAGGGCTTCGTGCATAAGGCAGCATCGCTGCTCCCTCACCGCACGTTCACCTACCACCTCGTCGACAAGAATCTCGGGCAGATCGCGCTTGCGCAGAAGAGATACAGCACGGCAAGAGTCCCTGCCGACGTGTTCATCCATGAGAGAGATGTCGTGAGAAAGGGATTTCCCGACGGTGTGAGGCCTGATGTGGTGACTGCCGTCGGCGGATTCAACCAGGGGGTGCTCACACAGGAAGATGCAGTTGCTGCAGTAAAAAAAGTGCATACAGGCATGAATACTGGCGGGATGCTCGTCGTGACTGGCATCACCCCCTGCCTCCTGAACGCAGAGATGTTCTCCCAGAACGGGTTTGATGTGCTGAACAGAAGCATCCCAAAAAACATTGTTTCCAGGCCCTTCATACAGCCTCTGCAACTGTATGTGATGAGAAAAGAGTAATTGAATGCCCTCCTGACGCTGTACATGATATGCTGGAATAAAAGAGTGGTGGGCTCTTACAGCTCAAAAAGCAATCTTTATAAGCTGCATTTATTTCATGCTCCCCATGGTCAGCATTCCCGGGGTTCCTCCTTTTGCGATGTGGGCAGGGTTCATCTTCCTGATACTCATCTTCCTGATATTTGATCTCGGTCTCTTCAACAGGAAAAAGCACGCATTGTCCATCAGGGAAGCTTTGCTCTGGAGTCTTGTCTGGTTCAGCCTGGCCATGGCCTTCAATGCGTTCGTGTATTTCGAGTTCGGCCAGAAAGTCGCTTTGGAGTTCTTCACCGGCTATCTGGTGGAGAAGTCATTGAGCGTGGACAACCTCTTTGTGATGCTGCTGATATTCACCAGCCTCAAGGTAGACCCAAAATACCAGCATAAGGTGCTCTTCTGGGGCATTGTTGGAGCGTTAGTGATGAGAGGCCTGATGATAGGAGCTGGAACAGCATTGGTAGCACGGTTCCATTGGGTGCTCTATATCTTCGGAGCGTTCCTCATCTATGCTGGCCTCAGGATCTTCTTCAAGAAAGATGATGAGGATTTCGACCCCCATGAGCATTTCATGGTGAAGGCCATCAGGAGGGTGTTTCCTGTCTCGAAGCACGACAGAGGGGGAAGGTTCTTTGTGAAGCATAAAGGGAAGATGGCCGTGACTGTCCTGTTCATAGCGCTCCTCATCATAGAAGTGACTGACATCGTCTTTGCCTTTGATTCCATCCCTGCCATCTTCGGCATCACTCTGGACCCTTTCATAGTATTCACGTCCAACATCTTTGCGATACTGGGCCTGAGAAGCCTGTATTTCGTGATACTGAAGGCCCACAATTACTTTGCCTACCTGAACATCGGATTAGGGCTCATCCTGGTCTTTATAGGCCTGAAGATGCTGGTGGAGAAGTATGTGGAGATTTCCATCTTCTATTCCCTCGGCATCATCGTCGCCATACTCTCTGTGTGTATTGGTGTCTCTCTGATATGGCCGCCTGAGAAGCAGAAGTCTTAGAGAGGAGTTGTTGGTCTTGCACAATCTTATGCTTTTTCGTCATCTGAAAAGCAGTGTTCTGTTCCCAAGCCGTTAAGCCCTGGCCCCCACACCACTCTTCTTCGTCAGATGATTAAGATGGATACTACTCAAACGAACCATCAGAAGAGTAAGCCTGGGTCAAAGGCCAGTAAAGTGGGGAAAAGAAATTGCTTACCTAGAACAAAGGAATGAAAAGATAAAGAAAAAAAGAAACGAAAAACAACCTTAATCCTTCGCCAGAGCATACAATGCCTTGATGGCAACCACGATAGTGGCCGGGAACACAAAGATGTTGATGTTGCCCAGGATGCTTAGCATGTAGGTGCCTACTGCCCCTAAGGTCGAGATGGTTGCGTTGATGGCATATCCTGCTGTGTACAACGCGATCATGATGGACACTGCTGCCATGAGGAATTTGTCTGTCTCATCCTCTGTCACATTCAGGAATCCAACGATAATACCCAACACCGCAAGAACTGCCACAATCATGCCGTCCCAGTTGTCAGGAAGGAAACCTGCAATGAGTGCCAGAATTGCACCGATGGTGAAGGCCCAAATGCCGACCTTTGCCATGACGTTACTCTTTTCTGCCATGTCATCTACCCCCTTACTTTCTTCTGATGTTATCTTCTAAAAGCGAAGATAGGGGGATGTAACACAGCCTATGTTTTAAACTTTGCGGTTTTCAGGGAGCTTTGAAAGATTTTTTCTTCCAGATAGCCCAGTAAGAAAAAGCATTATAAACTCTCAGCACTTCATAAGATGGTATGAGCAAACTGCCAACAAGACAGTCCCAGAAGATAGGCCTGCCGCCAGGCACTGCAATCTATACAGGAAAGAAGAAAGGGGAGGTGAAGATTGAGGTCATTGACTACAGCGATCCGCGCTTCGAGCAGAAGAGCATCACGAAGATAGAGGATCTCGCCAGATACAGGAAAAGCACGTCTGTCAGCTGGGTGAATGTCAATGGCATCAATAATGTGGATGTCCTCAAGAAGATAGGAGAGATCTTTGACATCCACCCGCTTATTATCGAGGACATCGCTAATGTCAACCAGCGCCCTAAGATGGAGGAATTCGAGGATTATGTCTTTGTCGTCATGAAAATGATCTATTACAATCAGGGCAATGAGCTCACTTTCGAGCAGATATCCTTCATCATAGCGAAGAATCTCGTCATCACGTTCCAGGAGACTGAAGGGGATGTGTTCGATTCCATACGTCAGCGCATAAAGGAGAAGAAAGGGAGATTACGGTCGATGGGCAGCGATTACCTTGCCTATGCCCTCATCGACACCTTGGTAGACCATTATTTCATCGTGCTGGAGAAGGTAGGGGAGGACATCCAGCTTCTCGAGGACGAGCTTCTGGAGAAGCCGAGTTCGAGGATAGCAAACAAGACACACAGGCTGAAATCAGAGCTTCTTTTCCTGCGCAAGAGCATCTGGCCTCTCAGGGAAGTCACCAGTAACCTCCAGCGCGATGAGTCAAAGATCATCACGAAAGGGGTGCGGGTGTATATGAAGGATGTCTATGACCATACTGTCCAGATCATGGACACGGTCGAGACCTTCAGGGACATGCTCTCAGGCATGCTGGAGGTCTATCTCTCGAGCATCAGCAACCGGCTGAACGAGATCATGAAAGTGCTGACCATCATAGGGACCATCTTCATCCCGCTGACATTCATTGTGGGAGTGTATGGCATGAACTTCCATTACATGCCTGAATTGAGCTGGAAATACTCCTATCCCATTCTCTGGGGAGTCATGATAGCCCTAGGAGTGGGGATGCTCATGCTTTTCAGGCGCAAGAAGTGGATCTAGGCAGTCCTTCTCTCTAAAAGAGTCGTCAAAGCAAAGATTATTATACCTGTTTCCTCTAGGAGGCTAGCTGAGAAAGTTTTATCCGATGGAGAGGTTTGAGAGCATGATAGATTCCAGACAGATGAACTGCGAGCTGTGCAAGAAATCAGTACCTGTTTCTGACATAAAATACATGCCAAAAGGCATAGACGCAAAGATGGCAGTGTGCTCTGCATGCAGGGCAAAGACCATGCAGGCGCAGAAAGGAGGGCCTTTGCCCTTCAAGAAAGAGCCTATTCCCGGAGCAGGACAGAAAGTGGCCATAGGTAATGAGGATTTCATCATGATCAAGACTGTCCCGAAAGAGGACATCCCCATGACGGAAAAGACGAAATCGCCGGAGCACGGGGAGAAAGTCATGTACCGATGCGAGAGATGCAACTATAAGTTCAAGCATGACACTGCAAAAGTGAAAGTGCCCAGATGCCCCTACTGCGGAAAGAGCGACAAAGTGTCTGAATACCGAGGTTCTTGATGTTCCGTCAGGATAAGGCAGCAGTATGAATATGCAGCATGATGTCATCTTTGTCAGCGGAGAGCTGTTCTTTGACCACCCTCTTTCAGGAGTTGCCATCATCAAGAGGCTGCTGGAGAAATACGGCTATTCTGTAGGCATCATAGGGATGCCCACCAGGGAAGATGATATCGCAAAGTTAGGTAAGCCTAGGCTGTTCTTTGCAGTAAGCTCAGGCAGCATAGACTCCATGGTGCGCAATTACACGCCACTCAAGAAGCTCAGGGTGGATGACAGGAACCTCAGCTACAATGAGGCAGTGCCTGACAGGGCTGTCATCGTGTACTGCAACTGGATACGCAAGCAGTTCAAAGACAGCAGGATGGTGATTGGCGGGGTAGAGGCAAGCCTGAGAAGGTTCGTGCATTACGACTACTGGGACAATAAGCTGAGGAAGCCTATACTGCTTGATTCTCGGGCAGACATCCTGGTGTATGGAAGCGCAGAGAAGCAGATGCTGGAGATCGCTGAAAGGCTGAAGAGCGGAAAGGAGCTGACTGGTATTGCAGGCACGTGCATCGTCGCCAGGGAAGTGCCTTCAGGCTTTTCACAGATGCCGAGCTTTGACGAAGTGGCCGGCTCGAAAGAGAAATTCTGCGACATGCAGAACATGCTGACCAACAGCAAAAACCTTTCGCAGCGCATTGACAACAGGCATGTGCTGCAGTACAAGAGTCCGATATACAAAGCCGCTGACCTTGACGAGTATTATGAACTGCCGTTCACCAGGAAATGCCCGAAGATGCTGCGAGGGTTTGAATTCAGCGTCGTGACACATAGAGGCTGCATGGGGAACTGCAATTTCTGCTCCATCACACTGACCCAAGGCATGAAGGTCATCTCAAGAAGTGAGGATTCCATTATGAGGGAGATTGAGCGGATGGTGAAGAT
>CAZTOO010000074.1:0-5409 GCA_964615215.1 uncultured Methanosarcinales archaeon | reverse complement strand
CATAGGTATACGTTACCGGGATGCTCGGTGTGTCAGGATCAACACTTCCAGAGCCGACACAAAAGAGGTTGCTGCTGTCATAGGCAGGTTTTGGAGTTATGGTTGCAATGGCTTGTGTCGGGGGATTGTCAGCGCTGCCGGCATTGACCATAACAGATACTGTTGCAGTGTTGCTGTATGCCTGTCCGTCATAGCATCTGTAGGTGAATGAATCGCTTCCTACATAACTGGTAGAAGGTGTATACAGTCTAGTGCTTCCGCTTCCGGACAAGGAGCCGTGTGAAGGAGTGTTCACAATGGAATACGTCAGTGCATTACCATCCACATCAGTGCATGACAGCTGCACACTCACTGCAGTGTTCTTGTTCGTGCTTACCTGGACATTCTGCGCCACAGGAGCATGATTCACAGCAACGATGGTGGTGGGATTGCTCATCTTGGTGTTGCTGTATTTGCCGTTTGAATACGCCTGTCCTGCGCATACCCATGTTTCGTCTGGTTGCGTGGTGGCAGCAGGCACGCTCGCCTTGTTGTTCAGTGAGCTGACTAAGGCGTTGTTCCTGTACCATGAGTAGAGCAGTGTGACAGAAGTTCCGTCAGGATCAGATGCTGTGATGGTGCATATCAGGTTTTGTGTGTCCAAAGCAGTTGGCGCTGGAGACAATGAAACAGCACTCACGACAGGCGCCCTGTCTTCAGGCGGGTTCGCCTGGATGAACGTGTCATCGCTACCCCATGCTGAATACTGGCCGTCTGACAATGCGCGTGCCTCGCATTTCCACCTCTCTCCGGGAGTTGTTGCAGAAGCAGGGATAGTCCTGATATTGTTATATGCTGATTGCACTACATCATTCTTCTTCCATCTGTACTCATACGTTATTTTCGTATTGTCATCATCAGGGTCATTACTTCCTGAAGCAGTGCAGACAAGGTTATCCCAGTCATACGCATTCACAGAAGGCAATACAGTCACATATGGTGTGGTTGGAGGCAGGTCCTGTGGAGGAGGCCCCTGCTCGACTCTGAAATCTTTTGTCTCATACTGGTTCTGCACGCAGTTGGGGTCTTCTATATACGCATCAAGCCTGATGCCATGCAGTCCTGCCTCTGCAGGGATCCAGGTGAAATGTATAGTCTGGTAATTGCTGTTCTGGGCGATGCTCTTGATGCCTGAGAACACTTGACTGGAGCTTCCTGAGGGATAGAATGCTGTTGCCTTGACCTTCACCTGAAGGTTAGGTTTTGCAGGGAACTCTCCCTTGACTCTGCCTGAAATGTCCACAGCCTCTCCGACTTTCGCATCGACAGGCAGCACCTGCAGGTTATTTACAAGGGTGAAGCATGAATTATCCAGAGACTGCGTGATGAATATCCTTTTGGTGGCAATCCTCTTGTTCTGTGAAGCGCACTGGCAGTCAGTCACTTCGCTCTCCACGATGATCTCATATTCCCCTGCCTCCTCAGGAGCAGTCCACTGCCAGGTGAGGTCGGTGTGTTCGTCGGCAAATATGGTCTCATACTTGGCAGGTGCTGTATAAATGATCTGCCCCGTAGAGATTTTCTTGACTTTCATCACGATCTTGGTGTCGACTGAATAGAACTCCTGCTTGAGCCCCGGCGGGATGTAGCCAGGAGGCACATCATAGATGGTGAACGCTGAATAGGTTGTCGCTCCAAGGTTTGTCTGGGTATTGATTACTAGCGGCTTCCCAGTCTCGAGCTCGCCGCTGACATAGACGTTCTGCACATCAGCCTCGCAGCCATATGCTTGATAGAGCTTGGTGTCGAAATAGATGTTGTGGCTGCCTGAGACAGAGATCCTGTATGCCTTCGGCAGATAGCATGATTTTGTGAAATATTCTGCGAAATGCCTGACCTGCGAAGGGTCAGTCGTGACAGAATAGGTGAACTCATTGTCACCGGAATTGCCGTTGATGAGCTGCTGTGTTACGGTGTTGCAGTTGCTGTCTGAATCAGGACATCTGTAGACATCCACATCAACAGCATTCAGAGGCTGCATATTGCTGTTGTAGAAATAATTCTTTTCAGTATAGGTTGTTGCCCATACGCTTGAAGAGAGCAAAAGAACAACAAACACCAGGATGAGTGAGTTTCTGAGGGATTTCATCTTATCTCACACCGCCGTAGATGAATTCTTCAAGTGCTTCTTCTGCGCCAGGTGTCGTGATGGTGATAGCATCCCCTATGCCTGCAGCAGGTCCCACTTGAGTGCCTCCTTCGATATCAAGCACGCCTTCTCCTGCCCCTCCGTCTCCTGGGAAGAACTGTGCAGCTCCGTATCCCAGCCCTATCCTCCACAATGCGTTTGCAGCATCATTGGGGTTGGAGCCGAACTTCACTTTGTACTCAAGATCAGGAGTCCCTTCTTTGTGGAGCACTTCGCTTTTCGGCGCCTGCACTATAGGTTTGTCCAGCGCGACTATCCCTCCATTGACTTCATAATATGCATAGCCGCTGCCTCCCTGCTCCTCAACCCACTTTCTCAGTTGTTCAGGAGTCTCAACACCTGAAGGAGCATTCATGACGACAGAGGCATTGGGGATGTTCTCTCTCACATTATTCGGCGCAGTCAGGTCAAGGCCAAGCTCTTTTGATCTTCCGTAGAAGTCAGGCTTGTAGGTCCTGAAGTCAATGCCGTCAGGCACTTTTCCCTTTGGCCATTCGCCGTCTTTGATGCCTGAAAAGTCTCCGTCGAATGAGCTGTTCTCTTCAGAGCCAATGCTGACTCTGAACAGGCCTTTCTCTGTGGTCTTCACAGGGCTTAAGGGTTTCTGGCCTGGCACGAAATTGGCATTGCTTTTCGTATGGATCTGTGTATATATCGCTGAGTCAGCGTCATAGGCAACCACACCTCCTGCAAGATGCCCGTTGTCATCCACAAACGGCAGCCATCTGTAGGCCATGCCTGGCGTTTCTTGTGGTAGAGCAGGTATCTCCATGCCTGTGTCATTCGGCACTACGCTCTTAGGCACTTGCGGCTGCGTCGGAGGCACTACAGGGATGAACTCATTCGGATGGCTCGGAGTCTCTACGATGTTTGGAGTTCCTGTAGGTCCTGGTCTTGAAGGAATATGCTTCCCAGAAGGATGTGATGGTGCCGGAGCCTGATACTGTGTCGGCAGCTTTCCAGGGTTCCTGATGCTGGAATCGAACTTGAATTCTTTCTCCACTACATTGTCCAGACTGCCACTCACCACCTGGCTGTTGTCATACCATTTCCCTATGCCGAAGCCCCGGGACATGTCTGCGTCGGAAAGGTCCAGTATCATGTTGGTTTTTGTAGGTTTGATAGTGACTATTTCGCTGCCTGAGAAATACGCGAACCACTGGTCGCTGTTCACCAGCGCGTCTGCAAGTTTCAGCGTGAGTGTCCTGGAGTGGGAGTTCCAGTCTGCTTTCAGTATGCCGTACCATTCGTCATGGTTCCAATCTACATATTTATGGTCCCAGTTCAGTGTGTAACCGTTTTTGTTCACCCTCTCAAGCAAAGGTCCTTTAGTATCACTACTCTGTGTCTGCGCTGCATAGTTCTCTCCTGCAGCCAATGGACCTACAAATCCTTCAGGCATGGTATTTCCCGACTGTTCCATATGTTCCGCAGCGACAGGTTTTGATGCAGTATCCTGCGGACTCTGGTTCTGCGCATATGCCGGGGAAGGATTGAACCATGACAAAGCCTGCAGTCCGATATATCCTGCAACGATGGCTGCAGCTGCAGCCCTCTTCCAGGCTGGCATTCTTTTCTGTGATGCAGGTTTCTGTGCAGCGGTCTCCGCCTCTCTCACTTCTCCTGAATCATAAGAGGGATGTATTGGCGCCCGAACAACCTCGAAATTCCTTTCAGGAACACCAACATGAGAGACCCTACCCTCAAGACTCTGCTCTTGTGTGGTATAGCCGCTCTCTGCCTTTCTCTGTGAGAACACTCTTGTTCCATAATTCATCAGCTGTTTGTATTCAGAACTCTGCCTGCCGCCTGTCGTTCCTTCAAGCTGTGCAGCCACATACTGGAAATCTGTGGCCATTTGTTTGTATGCCTTGCCTGTAGAAGCAGCGTTTTTCAGTGACTCAAGTTTTCTCTCAACAGCAGGATTGGATGCGCTATACATCGCCATGATATAAACCCCCACACTCACGCATGAATAGTAGTTATTACTATTGGAGAGTTACAACACATATATAAACCTATCGTTTCATTTATAAATACACCCTCCTGAGAACAGTGCAGCATCCCTCTACAAACGTGGCTTCCTGAACCACTTGATATGGTGCTTGTAGTACCTGTCGTTCCAGAGATACTGCATATCAACACAAAGGAAAGCGAATATTAAGAGTAGCAGCGCAACCATGCCCTGCGCGCCAAGGCTCATGGTGCCAAGACTTGAAGCAGTCCCTGTCTGGAAGAAGATCTCCATGCTGATTCTGAACGCATAGGCCCCGGCAATGAACGGGAAGGGAGTGAACAGCAGCCCTATCATCAGCGCAATCTCCACCAGCAGCCCTCCCATGCTCTGCATCCTTGCCTTTGCAGTCCCTTTCTCAAGAGGAGGAGAGAACACGCACCTCAGCTCTTTCTCAGGCGCATTTCCCAACCCAGTATCAAGCATACTGCATAAGGAATTCGGATAGAGCCATTTCGTCACCACCAAGTCCCCATACTGATGGATTGGTGTCGTGACATTGATGGGTGAGAAAATCAGCACATACGCTATCACAATGCATATCCCGAATATCACCAACTGCTCTGCTCCCTCTTTAATCATTCTTCTCATGTCTTATCACTTCTTGTCTTGAGCACTCCAAAAGCGAGGTTCCAGAACTCCTCGATATCATGAAACACAGTCTTCTTCCTCCACATCTCAGCATTGCTTTTCATGGCCTCAGCCAGCATCCTCTTGAGCGCAGCCATCTCCATCATCTTCAGTTCGAGATGGCAGGAATGCTTCACCTGGATGGCATGCCGTATCTCCCCGCTCACTCTCTGGAAAGTCTCGTCAAGATTTGTTGCCAGCACGATATCGTAATGGTTGTCCTTCCTCGACATGAGGATAAGCACAAACTTTTTCTTCAGCTTCTCAAGTTCAGCCTGAAAATCATGCATGACCTGGAACGTCACAGGCTGCTCCCTCTTCATCCTCTCATTGAGGCTATGCTCTATGATGATGCAGTAATGCAGTGCCATTTCAGAGAAAGGATTGAATTGCGCAAGTATGCTTTTCTTCTGCCTTGAAAACAGTACCATCCCAGCCTCTTTCAGCTGTGCCAGTGAAGTGTACACTCTCTCATAGGAGAGCTTCGTCTCTTTCTGTATGCTCTTCATGTCCAGAGGCTTATAGAACTCTCCCTGCAGATGCTCCATCACCAGCTCTATGCCTTTCGATTTCCCTA
>CAZTOO010000073.1:0-5417 GCA_964615215.1 uncultured Methanosarcinales archaeon | reverse complement strand
TGTCAATCCCTGGAGCCTTCTGCCTGTCGACATTCAACCATCCCTTCCGTATGTCTTTTCCGCAGCCGAAATTCAGCTTCTTCATGTTCTTTCCAAGAGTCCAAGGCGTCTTTTTAAATATTTCTATCTGGTATGGTCATTCATACGAGTTGTGAGTAGATATTTTCTATGTCTGCCATCTGCTTTTGCCTATCAGCGCTCTGTTCCACCATGCGGCGTGCAGCGATGCCATATGCACGTGCCTTCTTCCTGTCTTTCAGGAGTACCAGCATCTTCTCTGCAAGAGCACCCTCTTTCAGGGGGTCGAAGAGAAGGCCTGACTTCTTATCGGCAATCATTTCAGGTATGCCTCCTCTGCGTGAGCCGATTACAGCTCTGCAGTGCATCATCGCGTCCTGTATTATCACCGGTGAGTTCTCCATCCAGAGACTCGGGATGACAACAGCCAGACATTCATGGAAAAGGTCGGTGAGATTCTCCACTCTCCCAAGAAACACGACATTCTTTTCAAGACTGAGCTGCCTGACAAGGCCTGTGAGTCTCTCTTTCTCAGAGCCTGTTCCTGCTATCTTGAGGACGAGGTCTGGAACATCGGGCTTTACTTCGGCTACTGCCCGTATGAGCAGCGAAACACCTTTGTTCTCTTCAAGCTGCCCGACATACAGTAGGTTGTGGTCCTTTATCTTCTCAAAGTGTCCTCCATCATTTCTCTTAAGGTCTATCATGTTTGATGAATGATGCACATTTTTGAAGCCGTTCAGTTCGAGATAGCGCTGAAGTCTGCGGGTTGATACGATAAAGGCTTTTGACAACTTTTTTACCAGCCATCGTTTCTCCCAGAATGAGAGGAGCAGGGCGAGATAGACCAGCCATGGATAGCCCATCCTGTGCTCTGAAATGCACTGTCGACGTATGCCTGTCCTGCATTCCCTGCCGTCTGCATGGATGTTCCACATCGTCGGGCAGAGCAGCCCGTAATCATTCACTGTATGGACAACAGGATAGCCGCGTACAGCCCATAGCAATGAGGGGGTATATTTGTTGATGTTGTAGAGGTGGATAATATCAGGCTTCACCTTCTTGACGAATCTCCTCATCTGGACATATTTCACAGGATTGCAGAAGAGCCTCCAGAACTGACGCATGAATGCGGAATTGTTCTCTTTGAGGATAAGAGAGGTGGAAGATTCGTTTCTTTTTGAGGAGAATCCCAGAGAGAACACCTCATATCCTCTCTTTGAGAGTGCCTCTTTCAAGGTGAAGAAACATTTCTCAGCCCCTCCCACACAGGGATTATACGTATCTGTGATAAGCAGGACTCTCCATCTTCCCTTCTTTCCGTGGCTGCTCTCCATGTCTCGTTTCCTTGTTTCCTGAAAGGCGCTGTCAGGATAAAAACCTTTCTTACTCCTCCCTTCCAGCCCTAATAAATGTTATGATACTCTCGTCTATACGACTATAACCTGCTGCCTGTCTATTCATAAAGTATAAAAAGCGCATGCCTTTACTCACCTGCATGATCATCGTTACAGGCGCTGCAGGCTTCATCGGGAGCTGCATTGCCAAGGAGCTTAATCTCAGAGGGAGGAAAGACATCGTTGCTGTTGATGAGCTGGAGAGGCTGTCTGCAATGAAGTCAGAGAACCTTGCCAGCTTCAGCTCTCTCAAAGCGTTCGACAAGAAGGGATTTCTGGATGAGCTGGAATCAGGAGAGTTGAGGCAGGTAGACCTGATAATCCATATGGGGGCATGCTCATCGACCACCGAGACAGACAGGAATTATCTCATGGACACGAATCTCGAGTTCAGCAAGAAGATCTTTGACTGGTGTGCCAAGAGAGGATGCAGGCTGATCTATGCGAGCAGCGCAGCGACGTATGGAGACGGTTCGTCAGGATATTCCGATGACCTCCACCGGATAGGGCACTTACAGCCTCTGAATGCCTATGGCGAGTCCAAAAAGCTCTTTGACGATTATGTTCTCAGTTCACAGAAGAAGCCTCCACAATGGGCGGGGCTGAAATTTTTCAATGTGTACGGCCCCAACGAATACCACAAGGGCGAGATGGCCTCTATCGTCTTCCATGCCTACAACCAGATAAAGAAGACAGGAAAAGTGCGGCTGTTCAAATCAGGGCATGCCGATTATCGCGATGGGGAACAGAAAAGGGACTTTGTCTATGTGAAAGATGTCGTCTCTTTTGTGCTCTTCTTGATGGAGAACAGGCATGTCAATGGCATCTTCAATGTGGGCACAGGAAAGGCTAGGACATTCAAGGATATCGTGACTGCAGTCTTCTCAGCGCTCAACCTGAAACCCAACATAGTCTATACAGGCATGCCTGGAAATCTCAAGGGCAAATACCAGTATTTCACAGAGGCTGACATCTCAAAGCTGAGGGCTGCCGGCTATGCCGCTCCCTTCTTCACCCTCGAGGACGGCGTCAGGGATTATGTTCTTCATTACCTTGAGAATGATTTTTCCCACTATTGACGAAGAACACCACATTAACAAACTTTTAATAGGGAAGACCCTTTTATAGACGAATGCCTGATTACCAGCGGATTGCCGGCCAGACTGCCTGGGTCTATATCCTTACCTTTTTCGTTATCCTCATCAACATAGTCCTGAGAAGCCTCTATGCCAATAAACTGACCCTGGTCGATTACGGTCTGCTCTACGGACTAATCGCGTTTTTCAATACTCTCATCATCGTGAGGGAGTTCGGAATAAACTACGCCACCTCTTATTTCGCCCAGAAATATATAGTAAAGGACAGGCCTTCAAAAGTGAAGACCCTCTACCTGTTCAATCTTGCCTTTCAGTTCACCGTTGGGATAGTCCTTGTTGCGCTCCTGTTTCTCCTCCGTGGCTGGATCATCACCCATTTCTACCACAACGAAGGGCATATCAATATGCTCTTCATGGCATTCCTGTTCTGGTGGCTCGTACGTTCAATCCATGATACCAACATCACTTTCTTCAACACCTGCCAAGAGCAGAAATACGCCAAACTGTTTGAGTTTCTGGAATGGGCTATGGTCATCGGCTTCTCTCTGGCAGGTTTCGCGCTTCTGGCAGACTACCGTGTCCCTGCGGTTGCATTCCTCCTGAGCATCGTTATCGTTGCAGTCTTTTCCTCTCTCCTGCTCATCATGAAGTACCGTCACTATCTTGCTTCTCCCCTCTACCGGAAAAAAGATATCTTCAATGGAGTATTCAGGCTCGCTTTCATGATTCTTCCTGCGATGATAGCAATACTCTTCCTTGCGCAGACTGATATGCTTGCCATACAGTATTTCTCAGGTGCAGAGGATGTTGCCTATTACTCATCTGCTTTCGGGCTTGCTTCTATCCTCCTGGTGTTTGTGGGCCCTCTCATTACCATCTTATCCCCTCTCGTGACCAATCTCTGGCACAAGAAGGACAAAGAGGAGCTCTCGAGGCTTCTCAGTTTCATCTTTAATCACCTGCTCATTATCATCCTTCCCCTTGCACTGTTCTTTTTCGTCTTCTCCGATTCACTGATCCTTTTCCTGCTCGGAGCGAAGTTTTTACCGGCCAGCATCGTTCTGAAGATCCTGTGCTTCTTTTTTGTGATAAAAATCATATGGACACTTCTTCTCAACACTTTGTGGGCGCTCGGAAAGCCAGAAAATACCTATCTGCTGCTGATGGTGGGTGCAGCACTCAATATTGTCCTGAGTGTGGCAGCAATCCATTTCTTTGGAATCATCGGTGTCGCCATCGGCACCTCTCTCAGCTACCTCATCATGATGTTCATGTGTATAAAAAAGATGAACCAGTATATCCCCCTCCGCATAAACTTCACGACCAATACCAAGATTGTCGTTTCATCACTGGTCTTTATCCTCATGTCAGTACTCCTGAAAGGAAGGATAAACGTCTTCCCTGCTGCAGGGCCTGTCGGTCCCTTGCTTGATGCGGCCACTATCTTCCTTTTTGCAGGATTGCTCTATCTGGCGCTGCTGTTCATCCTTAGGGTCCTCTCGAAAGAAAAGCTCGTCCAGCTCAAGAAGCTAGTCTCAAGAAAATAAAGAGCGCTTCAGCCGACTCTGCTTTATTTTAGTATATCAGAAACGAACGAAAGAAGCTTCTCTCGTTCGATATATTCCTTATTGCCCATATAATTTGATTTTATCCCTCCTGCAGCATTTGCCATGAAGGACACCAGCAGCTCATCGGCTTTTATATAGGCGAAGAGAGACGCGACAGAGAAGAGCGCATCTCCTGCACCCACAGTATCCACTACCGTCGTTATCAGTATGGGGCATTCAACGATCTTTCCGTTATGGAAGAGAAGGGACCCTTTCTTCCCGATGGTGACAAGGAAATATGGATAGCCAAACTTCTCATAGAAAAGCCTGATAACTTCCTTTGTTTCTTCAAACCTTTTCATAAGCGGCATCCTGAGCTCAGACTCATTCATTGTGATGAAATCCACATGCGTGTAGTGGTTGATGTAATTGTATCCCATGTTTGCGCTGTTTGTCTGGACATTGATGCTCAGGAACCTGGCTTTCTTCTGCAAGACGTCCCTGATTGCGTTGTTGATGAAGCCGTGCCCGAAATCACCGACCAGCACAAGATCGTATTTCCCCAGCTCCTTCTCCAGGTAACCGCTGACTTCTTTTGTCACTCCGGGAGAGATGGGCCTGTCATTGATGTACTCTATCTTGAACAGCTTATTCTTCCTGTAGGCATCGATATACCTCTTCTTTACAATAGTCGGTGCATTCTCTTTCGTAAATGCTTTGAGTGTCACATTCTTCTTGAGCGAAGAAGTGATAAGCTCTGCATACGGGTTTGTATCTCCGAGGAGAGTCACGACTGTTATCGAGTTAACGAAGTCACTGATGTGGTTTGCGATAGCAAGTATGCCTCCAGCATATGTCTCTTCGTTTATGAATTCCACGGAGAGTATCGGATCCTTGATGGCCCTTCCTTTCGGGTCTACAAAGGTGTATTGGTCAAGTATGGTGTCACCCACTACCAGCACCTTAAGCCCTTTCAGCTTCTCCAGGTATGCCTTGATGGTGCTTATTCCGTACTTCTCTTTTACTGTCCTGATGATGTCTTGTGATGCCATGCGTTCGTCTCATCCTCTCCATGCTGATAAGTCATCTACTCATTTATAAATCTATTTCTTCATCGAAGCAGGAATCTGTTCCTGCGCAGGAATGCAGTGCCTATCCTCGCGCGGAAGCGTAAGGTAGGATGTGCAAAGATTTCGTGAAATCTCCTCTGAAGCTCCTCATCCCGTGGGGATGCTTTCCAGGTGCCGTCTATGCGTGCGTTCATCTCCCTAGCAAGTTCCAGGATCTCCTGCGGTGTATTCTCAACAGCCACCAGGCCGGCTTTCTCATACTGCTCCTGATAATGGTAGGTTCCCACC
>CAZTOO010000072.1:4626-5504 GCA_964615215.1 uncultured Methanosarcinales archaeon | reverse complement strand
GAAGAGATGAGGCTCAAGGAAGAGGAGCTGCACGGCAGAATATTGATCCTGACGCATGAGCTGGAGAACATGAACAGGCTGCATGAGGAGTTCGACCAGAGGAAAGGGAAGCTCCTTTCAAAGATAGATGACCATCATGCGAACATCAGGAGGCTCATAAGGACACAGGAGCCGGAGAGGGTTTCAAAAGAGAAGTTCCTCAGAGAAGAGAAGAAGACAGAAAAGAAAGAGAGCAAAGAGCCTGCCCGCCGCAAGGAAGAGCATAAGGAGCATCATGAGCACCATGACGGGAAGACAAGGTTCCAAAAGGCATGGTTCAGGAATGTCGATAAAGTCAAGCAGTGGCTCGGCACAAAAGAGTGAATGACTGACAGACCACAGCAGGTATGTAATCATGTAGAGATGGGGACTAGCGGAAGGTGGTAAGAAGTACCACATCACATAGCTACGCGCAAAGAAAAGAGAAGACAGGTGATGTCAACGTGGACAGGCAATTGAAGAAGAGACGGTGGGCAGTGCGGAAAAAACTGGAAGGATGGAAGACCAAGAAGATCTATGAATCTCTACAGATACCCCGCAGGACATTCTACAACTGGTGGAGACGCTATCAGGAGGAAGGATGGAAAGGCCTCGAGGAGAAATCACGCCGCCCATTAAACCCCAACAGGAAGCTCAATGAGGAGCTGGTGGAGCTGATACTCAGGATACGCAAAGAGAAGCTCTACGGCCCGAACAAGATAGAGCTGGAGCTGAGGAAGAAAGGCCTGGAAGTCGGGCATACCACCATCTACAAAGTGCTCAAGAGGAAAGGCCTGAACAACATGTCGAGGAGGCAGCTCGGCATAGAGAAAGAAGAGCTCTACTGGAAAGAGGAGAAC
>CAZTOO010000072.1:0-4616 GCA_964615215.1 uncultured Methanosarcinales archaeon | reverse complement strand
AATGTCGTCTTCTCGTCGCTCGCCCATGGCATGCTGACGGGCAAATACAAACCCGGCGAGGAGGCTCCCACGGGAACCCGCGCATCGGACGGTGACACCAACGCGGTCATCATGAACATGTACTGGAAAGAGGAGAACAAGGAGATATGGGATTATAAGGTGAAAGGCGTAGTCCAGAACCAGTTCAACTAGCCTGTCCGGTCCTGAGCCCTATGGACACCCTCAACCTGTCTCTTGGTTTCTTTTTTCTCATCCTCGGAATTACGCTTGTCATCCTGGTGATCTACCTGCGCAGGAAGAACAGGCTTTCGTTCTCCATGAATATCGATGAAGAGAGCAGTCCCGGTTCCCTGCCCCTGACTTCACGATGGTACAGCCTGCTCGCAAAGACAGGGATTATGAAAAAGACAGTGATGAGAAACACAGAGACACGGATGGAAGCGCTCAATGCCAGGCAGGAGCATCTCGCCAAGAAGCTCGCTGACCTCACCAAAGAGACCGCCCTATTTGTCGATGAGTCCAATGCATGGTTCAGGAACAATGGAAACCACTTCCAGCTCAGATAAATCAGGGAAAAAAGGCCTTGAACAGCTCACTGCAAGGATGGAGCAGCTGGAGCGCTCCACAAAAGCTCTTGAACAGAAGATGGATGTGCTGACTGAAGTCTTCTCAGAGATCAAGGAGCAGATGGGCCACCTCAGGAAACATCTTTCCAGGCAGAAATAGGGAAATGCCCGTCCGGGGATGTGCCTCAACCTGAGGATAGGGGCTGAAGAAGACGGGATTCTCGACGACACCTGACTTTTCCACTTATTCGGTCTTTCCGAAACATTTAAATAACATTCTACCCAAAAGGTATAATACTGCCTGCGGCAGGGGCCATGTTGCATCGAGGGGTGTGGAAACTAGAACATAATGGTGCAGCATCTGCCGCACCAGTGCCAGCATGCTACGAAAAAGGGGGAACATTGCACTGTGGTTGATTCAGACATAGAGCTGAACATTGTAAAGCTATATGATTCTAATATCAAAGCTATCTATTCCATCAACCAGATCTCCAAGAAGCTCAACAAGGCCTATCCCTACATCAACAGGAAAGTGGGAGGCATGATCGACGAGAGCATCCTGAAGAAGGTGGTGATAGGGAACTCCCACCTCTGCTCCCTCAACCTCAGGAATGAGAAAACCACGCTCCTTCTCACCATGAACGAGATCAACAAGAAGAAGAAGATTGATTCTGAACTCAGGGCTGACATCAGGGAATGCATCAACGAGATCAAGAAGAAAGTGATGCTGCAGTCAGTCATTTACCTTCCTCAGCCAGAAGAGCAGGCCATCTTCGTGCTCTCATCGTCGAAAGATGAGGCATATGTGGAGAGAGCGACAAAACATCTGCCTATCAAAAGAGTGTTTGTCAACCGCAATCAGCTCAAGAAGATGATTGTCGACGAGAAGACAGGGGTCTTCAGGCACAAGATCCTGCTCTATGGCTATGAAAAATATTTCGAGAGCCTGTATGAGATAGAAGACACGCTCCGTAAGGTGTATTCACCGATCTACAGCTGAGAACCATGAACAGGAAGCACCATAAAGGGATAAGCAGGGCCGTGGGATTCACGATAGCGATGCTGCTCTTCCTCTTTGTGATGGTGGATTCAGGCAGCGCCAACTGGGAGACCTTCCATTATGACAGCAACAACACAGGCTATAAGGCTGCCACCTTCGGCACCATCAACATCAGCGTGACACAGCTGACCAATGCATCGGGAGCCATCGCCAGCCCCATCATTGTCAGCGACGGATTCGCCTACTTCGGCAGCAACGACAACAAGATGTATGCAGTCAATGTCACCTCCGGCACGAACAGATGGACCCCATATTCCATCTCAAACGACATACGGGGAAGCGCAGCCATCTCTGACACGTACCTTATCTTCGGGTCACTCAACAACAACGTGTATGCGCTGAACAAAACCGACGGAAGCCTCGTATGGATACGCAGCACAGGCAACCAGGTATGGAGCTCGCCGAAGATAGACAATCAGACCGTATACATAGGCAGCGACGACATGAAGCTCTATGCGCTGAATCTCAGCAACGGCGCAATACTCTGGAGCTACACCACAAACGGAAAGGTCAGGACGGTGCCTGCAGTCATCAATGAGACGGTCTTTGCCGCAAGCGAAGACGGCACCATCTCTGCATTGAACAAGACCAACGGCAGCCTGCTCTGGAGCATAGCGCTGAACACCACCATCTACTCATCTCCTGCGACAGAAGAGGGAAAGCTCTATGTCGGCAGCTATAACGGGCTCTATTGCATCAATTATTCGTTCTATAATGTCACTAATGAGACCAATGCCACATGGCAATATTCCGTGAAATGGAACTATGCGACAACAGCAGCAGTCGTGTACTCCTCTCCTGCACTGGATGGGAGCTATGTGTATATAGGCGACACCAGCGGAAGGCTCTACAAGCTCGCAAAGACAACAGGCACCCTCCAATGGGCATATACCACCAACGGCGCGATAGACTCTTCGCCTGCAGTCACCAGCAATGTAGTGGCATTCGGCTCAAAGGACAACAGCATCTACATCCTGAGTACTGGAGGATCGTTGCTGAAGAGATATGCAACCGGAGATGATGTGGACAGCAGCCCTGCCTATTACTCAAATTATCTGTATATCGGCTCTTCAGACTATAAGGTCTATAGGTTAGGCCCTGGTCCGCAAAACCCAGTGATATCAAACCTCAAGAACACCACAATTGCAGACACCACTGCCATCATCACCTTCACCACAAATGTCTCCACCAACGCCACTATAGAATGGGGCATCAATTCCTACAGCTATTTCTGGAGCCAGGCAACTGCTGATTTCAAGACTGCACACAGCTTCACGCTTGCAGACCTTCCGACTTCCTCCACCATCTATTACAGGATAAGAGTAAGCGACGAGCTCAACAGGACCACACAGAGCAGCCAGTATTCATTCAGCACTATCAGCGACCAGGCTGCTCCCACGATGACCATCCTGTCGCCCAGCAACAACTCACAGCTTCCTGCAGCAACATCCAGCATCACCGTCATCCTGAGGACTGACAAGAATGCCAGCTGCAGGTACAGCCTCTATAACGAAGGCTTCAGTTTCGCAAGCGGCACCAACATGACCCAGATGAACAGCACCCACTATACGTTCACCTACACCAACGGAAGCAGCCTTGAATCCACCATCCTCTATTTCTACTACCGATGCGCAAACAACAACGGCAATGTCTCAGATCCTATCATGCACACATTGACAGTCATAGAGAATGACGGTGTGGCACCTAGCATCACTGTCACCACACCAACCAATTTCCTGACCAACAATGTGACTGCTGACTTCAACATCACGAGCAACGAGAACCTGTCCTACGCCGCAGTCATCATAGACAACGTGAGCTATTCACTGGCCAATGTCAGCGGCAATATGAGCAAGTGGAGCTATTCCGGAACATTCGAGTACGGCAATTACAGCTTCTTTTTCAATGCCGCAGACCCTGACGGCAATACTGTAAATTCAAGCATCTATTGGTTCTTCGTCAATTACACTGAACCGGAAGACCCTATCGTAGTGAACTCTCCGGGCGCGACAGTCGAAGCTCCTGCTTTCGAGCTCTGGGTCACCACAGCAGAGCCTGCCGACTGCTATTACAGCACAGAGGAAGAGCTCAATTTCAGCCTCCAGCAGATGGATTACCCTGACCTCATGGACGACCACTACAACAATACGCTGGCATGGGCCACCACAGAGCATAAGGAGCTGCTGATTACGCAGAGCGGAACCCATTATATCAATATCAAATGCGTCGATAACGGAACGTCGAACGATAGCGCGTATTACACCAGGATCAGCTATCTGGGCATCCTTGAACAGGAGTCTGAGAGCCTCCGGCTTGAAGACGAATCTCTCGGAATGAACGACAAGCTGATCTACTATGAAGCAGGAAGCGATGTTGGCATCACGGTGAACTATGAGGTCCTTGTGGATATCGCATTGGTCGTCAACAGGAACATACAGCCTTTCACTTTCAGGGTGCATGAATCTAAGCAGGTGCCGCCTACCATCTTCAAAGACGCTCCCGGAAAAGTCTACAGATATCTTGAGGTGAACAGGAGCGGAATCTCGAACGATGACATCAAAAGAGGCGTCATCCGTTTCAAGGTGAGAAACTCGTGGATGGAGGACAACAGCCTCAACATATCGAACATCACGCTCATGAAGTGGATGATCGCCAACGGTTACGAAGATGCGCGCACCCTCGGCCGCCGCATCCAGGCCATGGAAGCCTGGGTAGCCAAGCCGGAACTGCTGGCGCCGGACGCCGACGCCGAATACGCGGCCACGATCGAGATCGACTTGAACGAGATCAAGGAACCGATCGTCGCCTGCCCGAACGACCCGGACGACGTCAAGCTGCTGTCTGAAGTCGCCGGCGACAAGATCGACGAAGTCTTCATCGGCAGTTGCATGACGAACATCGGCCACTTCCGCGCCGCCAGCAAGATCCTCGAAGGCAAGAGCGATCCCCCGACCCGCCTCTGGGTGGCGCCGCCGACCAAGATGGACGCC
>CAZTOO010000071.1:0-5526 GCA_964615215.1 uncultured Methanosarcinales archaeon | reverse complement strand
CACATTTTCCCTCTTTATAGCTGCAGAGGTAATTGCCGAGCATGTAGCTGTCAGGCTGCTTTGAATAGACATAGCCCTGTTTTGACGGCTGGAGAGTGTCTGTCAGGCCATACGTTAAGGGAAGCAGGAGCAGAAGGATTACCATGAAGAGCGGCAGCTTTCTCATTTGACCACCATCTCCTTGCCTTTTCCTTCGATGTAGAACTCCAGCTTCCCGTCCTGCTGCTGGAAGCATACGAGTCTTGACATGGCCCTGACTTCTGGCTTCTTCAATGCCACGACATCTGCCTGTTTCACGATGAAGATGTTGTTCTCAGAATCGCCAGATTCAGCAAAATAGAGCTGCTGCCTCAGGATGGGCGACTCTATTGCTATCGGGGGGAATGCAGGCTTCTCTTTGTCATAGATACAGAGCATCTCTACAGCATCAGGAGCTTTCATGCTTACGCTCTCGAGACTGCCGAAGCTGTGTCGTGCAACCTCAAACTTCTGCATTAAAGCGACTTGGAATTCTGCTTCCTGAGTCAAAGAGCGCTGCTTGGCCATAGAAGAGATGCCTCTGAAGCCTAACCAGGCGATGATGGCTATGACTATGACTGCAAGGACCACTACCATGATGATGTTGGAGATGCCTCTTTTTGACATGAGATTCAACTGAATGATGGTTCTAGATAGTGTGATGCCTGGCTCTGGCTCAGTTCTGTATAATAATAAGCGTCATTGAGGGAATTGAACCCTGCCTCATAGCTCTCTTCTGGCGTCTTGAGCATGAAAGAGCGGGTGATGCCGACAGTATGGATGGTCATCCTTTGGTTGTTGTCAATGCTGCCATGCTCTATAAGGACCGGTTCCAGATTGGCCATACTCACTCCGGCGACAGGGAAGTCTGTCAGCGGCCCATACACTTCCAGGGTCTGCCTGGTGATGGGACCTTCAGGCGGATAACATTTGGTAATCCCCAGTATCTTCTTGCACCAGCGTGTAGGCTCCACCTGGGGGTTATCATCTGTCACCATGCCTTCGAACGTATAATAGCCGGGTGTGAGATTGAGCTTTACCTGTTCGCCTGGCTTATAGGTAATGGCTGTGGTGTAAATGCTTCCTCTCAGCACTTTGTTCAGGACATCAGGCCCCTGTTGCGTGTAGGGGTAACGGGTTATGGTCAGGACAATCTTCTGCTCAGGCTTCAAGGGGATGCCTGAGGAGCCCCCGCTGTCCATCTTCACCTGTTCAGCATCTATGATATCCACAGCAATCTCCATCTCTTTCTCTTGATAAAGCAGTGCCTGGCCTATGGTTTTTGTTATCTTACTATTGCTGTTGAAGTTTTCCGGTGTTGCTTTGACTGTATCAAACAGCCAGCTTGAGTAGCCTGGCTTCTCCACAACCACCATATCATCTCCTATACAGAACGGCACTGGCGCTATGAATAGCCCATTTTCAGGATTGCCAGCTCTGTTGCGCAAGAGCGTCTCCAGCATGCCGCAATAGTAGGTCACTCTTGCGTCTGAAAGGTTCAGCGGCATATTACTTCTTCCATCCTTTGCGGTGAACGTGATGTTGTTGCCAATGTGCTGGATCTCGTCTGTGATAAGGCTGCCTTCATACACATACTCCTCTGTGCCAGGAAGAGCATCCTGTTCCGGCACTTCTGGACAGTCATCCAGACCAGAATCTTCGCATGTGTCTGCACCTCTTCCAGGACCAAGCTCTTCCCATGCTTCAGGATCCACAGTGACCGATAGATTAAGGAAGGAGTTTCTCGGCGGCAGGTTCCCATAACCATCAACCACGTCTGCCATCTTTGAGTTCCTGACGATATTCCCCTCCAGACCGAAGATAAACTTATACTGCTCATCGGTGTTGTTGTTCAGCTCTGTAATCATGATATACACAGGCATGCTGATGTCATAGAAGAAATGGTAATAGTTAGTGGTGGTGCCCTGGAACATCAGGAATCCTGGCTGTCTCTTCGTCTCAGGCCTGAGGATAGGCCCGGACCGGGGCTGGATGTCGAACTTGATGTCAGATTTCGGGAAGAAGAGCTCTACTCTCAGGTTCCTGTATCTGTCATTGTCTGCTTCAAGTGGGAGTCTTACCAACATCTCTCCATAGACACCTGTCCATATCGATCTGGTGGTGTCTGAGAATCTGGTGTTGATGTCCTCTCCAAGATAGGTGTGGGAGAAGCTTACCCTCTGGAATGCTTCAGGCAGGATGTAGTCTCTTGCGTAGTCCTTCACTTCAGGCAGCACCCACATCTTGAAATAGGGCTTGTTGTCCACTTCTGCAATTGGCGGCAGTGTCTTCTCTCCTGTCTGGCCAACATACTGATAGCCTGAGAGCGACTGGAGGATGACTTCCTCGATGAAACCATTGACTGCCTCATCCATAGTGATGACTGTCGCCAATTCCATAATTCTTGCGAAATCGATATCCAGCGTTGTCCTGAAGTCCTTGAGTGTCGTCTGAGAGCTGCCTATCTGGACATTGACCGGATAGGTGAGCCTGATATCGATATCTGAGCGTTCACTGCCGCGGGTCACAGTGACCTGCGCCTTGATGTCTTCCGGATTGATCACGGTGATGTTCATGCCTCTCTTCTCCTCAAGTTCCTTGAAGTCATCGAGGCAGGTGTCGATGTCTGCGACGATGAAGCGTTCCACCTGGGCTTCTATATTCCTGGGGATGGTGAGCTGCTCACTGCCGTAGTTGTTGAAATGATACCAATAGGCAACCTCGCTGTTGGGGTTCTTGGAGAACAGGAGAAACGCATCATTGGCATAGGGTTTGGTCTCTATGTCATTGACTTCCATCTGGCTTGCTTTCTGGACGCTTAAAGGAAGGGGACTCATCCCCAGATCAGTATAATAGCCTGTCAGGACAGGGTCTCTCATATCGATATAGCCTCCATGGAGGCCAAGCTCCTTGAACGCTTTCTTTGCTGTATCTCTCAGGCATTGCTCGACATAGTTCTGGACAGGCTTGAGGGCCTCAGGCACTTCAGTAAGCACTTCCTGTTTCTGAGGTTCCTGCTGCTGTTCCCTGACACGTGACTGGACATAGAAGATGGCTGCGACAGCAAGAAGCAGGATGATGCCTAAGATGATGAAAATCGTTATCTGACCTCTTTTTTTTGTTCTCATGGCTTATTTACCTATCAGCTTTTCTCAGCTCGTTTTTTGACTATGAGCGCCAGGAATGTCTTTGCCCAGAGCATCAGGGCAAGGAGATAGATGATGCTTATTGAAATAGCAAGATATTGTATAGATTTTGTAAAGGGAAAGTAAAGCACTGTCGCCAACAGTATGCCGACTGCAAGGCCAATAAGGTAATACACCAGCACCAACGGGTTGTACCAGAAGAATCTGTTGCTCCTGAGGAAGTTCTGCCATGCTGTCCTTTCAGGCAGGAATGAGGCAGCAAAGATTGCTGCTGCGCAAAGCCAGAAGAACACCAGGAAGAGCCCTGTGATGAGCTTATAGTGGGGTTTGAGTATCCATGCCAGGAAAGTTATGATGACGCCTGCTGCAATGAAGAGGTAGAGCTGACTCAATAAGAATCTCAACCAGGCACGCCATGAACGCTTAAGCGTTCTTATGAATGTCCAGCCTAGGTACTGGAAGGTGAAAAACAGGAGCAGCAGCAGCAGGAAGGGAAAGATGACTGCTGCTATAAGGCCTGTTATGGTCCATTTCACCTCTCTTGGGATGGTGTCTATGCCTTCCACATTCCCTATCTGGTCAGGATCTGTCGAGAGTCTGCTTTGGATGTCCTGGAGCTGCAGGGTCTGGGACTCCAGTCTTGCAAGAAGAGGGTTGAGGAGAAGGATGGCAACAGCGACAGAGCCGATAATTGCTCCATACGTAAGGAGGTCAAACATGACTGCTGCTAAGCTTCTTAGGTTCCAGAGCTTCCATGCCTGTGCAAAAGGGCTCTGCATGAGCCATGACTGCTTTCCTTTGCTCTTCTTCTTTTTCTTTCCCATGTCTCATTTCCTCTTTATTCCACTGACACTTCACATCCTTCAGGCTTGGGGATGCAGAACTCATATACCACTCTCCTGTTGAATGTATGGCCATCAACATCCTTCATCTGGACATAGAGCGCTGCATATTTGAGAGGTGATTTTGTTTCAGGCTCCTCACTGGGGGCTACTGCAAATGTCGTTCTTATTACCTTATAGGCTGCCACATGGCTGCCTCCTGCTATGGAAGCGAGCTGGTTGTCTCCAGGCTCCTGGAAGATGTCAGGCTTCTGGGCCCTGTTGCTGTCGTACACATCCAGCCTATAGCTGGCAGGCTCCTGCCCTACCGGTGCTATGTAATAGGAGATGATGAAGGTCTGCTCATAGAGGTCATTGTTGTCTCCATCAACTTCGCCTGTCCAGATCGGCTCCAGTTTCATTGCCTGCAGGGCTAATGTTGCTGACGCAAGAGTCAGGTTTCCCTTATTGAACTGTGTGGAACTTCCAGGCTGGGAGACTTCTATGCCTCCATAACGCAGGCACTGGGCAGCTTCCAGATAAGAGGGGCAGCTTCCGTCAGGATTGTGTATCAGGCAGGAAGAAATCTCTCCATTCAGAGGAGTCTGCTCAAACGTGTCTTGCAGATCAGCAGCATTCACGAGCAATGCCAGGGGTATAAGCAGCAATAACAATACAGAAACCATCATCTTCCTGCTCTTTTTGTGTGTTCCCATACCTTTCACTCCAGGTGGCTGAAATCCATAAAGTCTGTATCGCTTCCTCCCACAGCTGGGTCATCCTTCAGCGCAAGCACCTGTTCGCATACAGCCATATCATCATTGCTGACTTCAGGCTCCCTGCTTCCGAACTCAATACTTTCTGTCAATGCTCTAAAGGACTGGTAGGAGGTGTATGTCCTTGCCGCGAAACAGCCTATCGCTTCCCAACCGCCGAGGGAGGGAGGCATTCCGCATGCAGCAGGCACTGTCGCATCGCAATACGCCAGCACTGCCATCTGTATGAGCCCTTCCACAAAGTCCATCGCAGCGTCTGCCAGAGCATCGAAAAAGTCGCTGTCTGTAAGATAGCCGCTGTCCACATAGAGGCATTGGTTCATCTTGTAGGTCTCGTCGCAGTGGTACTCTGACAGTCCTGTATCTGTCTGGAGCGATTCATAGAGGCACATGGCCTGCTCGCATTTCACCACTTACTCTTTCATGAGATTGTATCTTATGGCTGGTACGCACATGCATGTTTCCGCCCAGCCTTTGTTCTGGTAGGGGTCAAAGGGATCCCCCCTTCCGAATGAGCCTGTTGTTGAATACTGCTCTACCATGGCAGTGGCGAGGTCTGCGCTGGGGATGCTTGTCAGGGCATGGTAATTCTTTATGAACTCTTTGCCAGCAGGAGTGAAACCCTCCTGTAGTGACGGTGGAGCAGGGTCTATATTGTTAACCCATAGTCCAAATCTGAAAGAATTACTAATCGCATCTTCCTCACTCCTACCACTTTGCACCATTGTCCAAGTCCATGTAGAAATCTCCCCTTCATTACTCATC
>CAZTOO010000070.1:0-5589 GCA_964615215.1 uncultured Methanosarcinales archaeon | reverse complement strand
GAAGAGATTGTTTGAGAAAGCAGGGCATAAGACCATAGAGCTGCCGCGCTACCATAACCTGAATGCGACCAAGATAAGGAAAGCGATTGTTGCCCGGAAAGGATGGAAACAGTGGGTACCGAAGGCAGTGTATGCAAACATCAAGAAGATGCACGGGGAGAGAAGACTTCTTCAGATATGGAAAAAAACATAGTTTTTTCTTGCTCGCATGATAATGACTGGCTCCTAAGCTTACTCTTCAGATGGTTCGTAGTGTGGATATCAATTTCATGAATACGATGACGAAGAAGAGGAGTGTGGGGAAAGCCGAACAATTAAAACGTAGAACCTGAGAAAGATATTAAAAAAAGAGAAAAAAAGAATCACTCTTTCTTCTTCTTGGCAGGCTTCTTCTTCGCAGGCTTGGCTGGCTTGTGCTCGTGTTTCTTCTCTTCAGGCACGTCTTCTGCCTTGTCTTCAGACTTCTCTTCCTTTTGCTCAGCCTTCGCTGTCTCAGGCTTCACGTCAAGCACCTTGTCTGCCTCTTCCTTTGCTTCCTTGGCATCTGCCTTGTCGCCTTTGCCGAGAGCTCCCTGCATGGTGTCCTGGAGCTTGTCCTTGAGGGTCATGTCTCTCTTCTTCCTTGAGGAGACAATCTTCTCCCTGACTTCCTCTTTCGGCGCACCAACAATCTCCGCCATTACCCTGCCGGATTCGAATTTCCTGCATTCCACCTTGACGTGGTGGGGTGGGTTGGTGATGCCCTTGGCCCATAAAGCCATGTTGAGATGTCTCCCTATACGGATGTCCTCTGACTTCATGTGGCGTGAGATGAATCTCCTCAAAACAGAGACTGCCCGTTTCGTGCGTTTGTAGCGCGGAGTGTCGATGAAGCCCCTTCGCAGAGGGATGTTGTATGTCCTTTCCAGGACAACCTTCTCGTCTGATTTCTTTGCCATGGTCCTTCACCTATTCTCCTGTCTTGGTCCTGCGCCAGGAGCGCTTGACTGCAGTGTGCCTTCCGGGATGCACTCTCCTGCCTGTGCCGTATTTCTTCGGGACTGTCCAGAAGGGAGCCCAGCGTGTCTGCCTGCCTTTCTTGATCAGCCTCATTTTCCTTGCGATATGTTTGAAGCGTGCCATTTCATTCACCTTTTTTGGCGCTCTTTGAAAGCGCTATGGCTGCCCTGTCCATCAGAGAGCGGCCTTTTGGAGTCACGACACGGCCTTTATGCACCCCTTTGGCTTCCTGCTTCACAAAGCCTGATCTTTCAAGCTGCTGGAGCATCAAGCGGATATGTTTGCCGCCTGCTTTCTTGGAGCGCTCGCTGTCATAGCCTCTGTCCTGCTTCCCTCCGTACTTTGTGCGGAGCTTTCCTACTCCGATAGGACCTTTGGTGTAGATAGTCCTGAGTACAGATGCTGCCCTGACATACCACCAGTCAACCCTTTTGGGAAGGCGTTCATTATGGCAGCCTGTCTTGACATAGGGGGCCCAGTCAGGCATGTGCATGCTGTCGAGCTTCTGGAGCTCTTTTGCCACATTCTCCACCAACTGCCGTGGCGAAACGTCATATACTGATACCATGTTGTTCTTCCTCCACTTCCTTTGAGCAAGGAACGTGATTATGATTTCAACTCTCTCAGAACTCCGTGCATACCGACTCATGCCGTTATGCTGAAAAAGCAACAACTCTCTAAACTCAATCTGTTAAGGAATGCCAGTGGTTTATAAAGGTTATGGTTGGTTTTGGTTCTTTCCTTTGGCTTAGGGTTGAGAGCCCTTATTCCCAGGCCTGCTCCTCGGATAGTCTGTAGTATGGATCTGGATTTCTTGGATACGACGAATACGAAGAAGAGGAGTGTTGAGGTGCTAGGCTATTATCGTCACGGAGAGAAAGAGGAAAGAAAAGACAAAACCAAAAAAGCTTATTTCACTTTCTTCAGCACATTCTCTATGTCCTGTTTCAGCATAGGTTTGGGCCTGAAACCGACAATCCTGTCAACTTCCTTGCCTGCTTTTGTGACGAGGAGGCATGGTATGCCGGTGATGGAGAAATTGCCTGCATATTCAGGATGCTCTTCAGTGGAGAGCTTTGCAAATTTCAGCTTTCCTGCATAGTCTTTGCTCAGCTCCTCGAAAACAGGAGCCATCATCATGCATGGCCCGCACCAGGACGCCCAGAAATCTATGATGACCGGAATTGCGCTTTTGTTCACTTCTGCGTCAAAATTGTCTGCTGTCAGTTCTGTTACCATGGTATCACCTGTTTCTTGACCAGAACAGAAGAGGGGAATAAGCACTCATTTATAAATACGGCGGATTCTTCTTCCGGAGAAAGAGGTGCAGAGTGCCTCATCTGAACAGGTCGATGAAACTTCTCCTTCTTAAGAACTCGTCGATGAAGGTGTTGCTGTCCATCATGACAGAATAATCGTACCAATCCGAATCCTCCGTTGTGTCAAGCTTCTCTGCCACGAACTTCAGGAATTTCCTCTTCATCCTGGGGCTCATGCTCTCAAACAGCCGCTTGGCCTTGCATTTGTAGCTGTGGATGCAGTAATCCACTCTCATGTCGTCTGTCTTATGGAGTTCCGGATGCACTGCACAGCCGACTTTCCTCTGCTCTTCGTCGAGATACACCACATTCCAGCAGGCCCCGCATGCACTCCTTTCAGGCTTTCTCCTCATGAAATCTGTGATCTCGAACTCGGTCTTGGGATTTGCTGCCTTGAATTCCTCTGTGTTGCGCCTTACTGTATGCCTCACACTCTCCTTGCCTGTGTAGTGATGGCCGCAACAGCCCATGCAGGAAAATCCGGAGTTTTTCGGCTGGCAGAGGTTAAAGCTCTCCAGCTCTTCATCCCCAACGTTTATTAATCCCTTCATGTTTTTGTGATGAGTAGGAAGGATATTTAAACTTTCAGGGGCTGTAGTATAACTTGGTCAGAATTCCAGCTTCGGGAGCTGGCGATCGGGGTTCGAATCCCCGCAGCCCCATCAAACCTTTTACAAAAAGGTTATCAAAAACCTAAGGGGTTTTTGTAACCTCAACAATCAGAGAATTTTTGTTGGTTTGAACCAAAAGAGGGGAGTACACAAAAACCAGTTTTTGGTACCTCGGGAATACCACGTATTTCCTACGGTTTCCCTCACTCCGTTCGGTCAAGCTCCCTCAATTGCCATTAGATTTATTAAGGGGACTTTTTTCCTCATCTTCATGGGCTAGTGGTCTAGTGGCTATGATACCGCCTTCACACGGCGGTGGTCGCCGGTTCGAATCCGGCCTGGCCCATTATTTCTCTTTCAGATGTTGATGGTGCTGTAGCTTCCTCTGATGTGCTTCTGCTTTTAGCGTTCTGTGTTCTCCCGGGTTTAACAGCCCTAAACCCTAAGCCTACTCTTCATATAGTTCGTTTGATTTGAATCCATCTTGATTATCTTACGAATAAGAGTAGTGTGGGGGAAGAGAACATTAAACAGGAAAAAAGGAGAAAAACAATACGTTTACAGTTTCCTGTATGCCCTCATCCTCACTGCCTGGCTGAAGCTGATGGTGGTTGTCTCTCTGCGCAGATCAGGCATGACCCTAATGACCCCTTTCAGCCTTGCCACCACGAAAGCGAGCAATGCAAAGGGTATGACATTGAACCATGGGGAGAGATTGAATGCCACGAACAGCAGCGGGGAATAGATGGCTATCACGAACAGCGCGATGATCAGCAGGAGGTTCTTGAGGATGAAGCTGCTTCTTCGCATATTGCAGGAATCATGGTCTGCCAGCACCTCAGTCAGCTTCTGCTTCATGACCTTCCCGTCCAGATAGATCATGTAGAGGAACACAAGAGTGATAAGAGCAAAGCCTGCGTGGAGCATATAGGTATACTGCACACCGAGAGCCCATTCCTGGAATTTCACCAGCAGCTCCGACCATGCGACAAAGGAGAGGAAGATGATCAGGAGGGAAAGCACTACTTGTTTCGCCATCTTCTTGAATTTCTTGGTGAAAGAGCTCTCCACATCAAGCTCGCTGAACAGCAGCTTCACATAATTGCTGAAGGACTTCGGCTTGTCTGTCCAGTTCCACTTGGGAGCAGTTTCGAGGAGGTCCACCACCTTGTCATAATGGCTGATGCTGAAAGACATCAGCACTGCTGTGGCAAGGATGAGGAACGCCACTATAGAGACAAAATCTATGCCGAGATTGAATTTCATTGCCGACTGCGCTATGAGCAGCGAGAATTCGCCCACCGCAAGCATGGCCATGCTGGAGAAGATGACCTGCTCTTTCTTGAAGGAAGCGAACAGATAGCTGATGACACCCACAGCTATGAACCGTGATATCACGACCAGCACCAGCAGCATCACTATCAGCCAGAGGTATGTTCTCAGCGACGAGAAACTGACCATCATGCCCATGGCGATGAAGAACAATGAGGTGAAGATCTCCGTATAGGGCCAGATTGCTTTCTCGAACAGCTTCACCGAGGGCAATGAAGCGACGATGCTTCCTGCAAGGAATGCGCCTATGGCAGGGGAAAGGCCGAGGAAATAGGCAAGATAGGAGAAGCCGAGGCATAAGGCAAGGGCTATATAGGCAACAACCTCCTCGTGGCTGTTCCTGATGAACCATGTCACTATCGATTTTGAAAGCCTGAGCATGAGAAGATAGGCAAAGCCGAGGATGGTGATGCCGATGACAATGTTCTGGAGAAGGCCTATGCCTGATCCATTCGCTGCCATCTTGTTCATGAACGCAAGAAGCACGACAGCAAAGATGTCTTCAATCAGGAGCATGCCTATCAGCAGCGGCATCTCTTCCCTTCTGTAGAGCTTTTTCGCCTCGAGGACCTTGACGATCACCACTGTGCTTGACACGCTTATCAGGAATCCTGTAATCATGGCAACCAAAGGCTCGAGACCGAACAATATCCCTGCCTGATAGCTGAGGAAGAACACGATGCCTATCTTCAATATGCCGAGAAGTATTGCCTTGAAGCCGATCTTGACCAATTTAGGGATGACGAATTCAAGGCCTATAGTGAAGAGCAATAATATAGTGCCGATCTCAACTGCGACCCCCACTATCTGCTGGTCCTTGATGAGATTCAATGCGTTGGGGCCTATGATGGCGCCTATTATCAGCAGCCCTATGGCGACAGGCTGCTTGAACCTGGTGGCTATTATTGCACCAACTATGACGAAGAAGAAGATTAATGTCAGTGAAATCAGTTCTGGGCCAATCATGCTCTTTTCCTTAGTTTAGGGATGTCTCTAGGTCAAGATAGCTTACGCACCTCTTATCCTGTTGCACCATCCGAATCTGTGTGATTGCACGTTCTCGTAGTGTGTGGGCTGAGGCAGTATACGCTTTCGTATATTGATGCTACCTTTTTGTATATTAATATACCCTTTATACACAGAACTTATATTTAAAGGTTTTGTTTTCAGGCAGTTTATAGACGACAGAGTGTGCTGTTTGTGTGTGGTTTTCTCCTCTTTTAGCAAAAACATCTGTTTTTTCATAGAAACATTTATATAAGAAAGATACATATATATAATTATCAGTAACTAACTGGTATCGAAAGGTGATTATTATGCAGACAACA
>CAZTOO010000069.1:0-5684 GCA_964615215.1 uncultured Methanosarcinales archaeon | reverse complement strand
CTGTAAACTGCTCTGAATTCACTCTAGGAAATGCAGAGAAGCTTGCAGTAGTGGGGAATGGTCTGATTCTGGACAATTCTCCTGTAGGGTTCTACACCAAAGGCGGAGCATTGGTCAGTCCTGTGTTGAACAATTGGACGTATAATGTGACAGCAAACCCCAGTCTCAACGTGTCCTCTGTGTACTTCCAGGAAGAAACTTCATGGAACGAGGAAGAGTCACCTGATGACCAGACAAGCCTGAACATGTCCCTTACCTACAATTCTGCCTACAGCGGAAGCGGTAAGAGGATCAAGGTCAGCAACACCATCCAAGGTGTTACCATGAGCTCTTGGGACTCCAACAACGACAAGCAGTCAGGACTGACACCTTACGGTACGTATGTGGTTGTCGACACTGAGAACGACGACGCATACATCGAGTATCCGACTGTGCAGGCATTCTTCGACGTGTTCGTAGCACCACTTGCTGCAACAACCAGCACCACTGGCGCAGGCGGCAATGTCGAGACTGTCACACTGGACAGGATCCAGGTTGGCGCGGCAAAGCTTGCCTCTGAAGTGAGCGACCTGACAGCCCAGAACATCATTGTTGTGGGAGGTCCGTGTGTCAACTCAGCAGCAGCATACCTCATGGGCGATCCGGCAGACTGTACTGCAGGATTCGAGCCAGGAAAGGCTATGATCAAGCTGTATGAGAACGGCAACAAGGTTGCATTGCTCGTAGCAGGTTACAGCGCAGTGGACACCAGGAGAGCGACATCAGTCCTCGCTGACTACTCCAAGTACACCCTGACGGGCATGGAAGTGGAAGTCAAGCAGGGAACTGGCTCTACCACCATGGTCACAGCAGTGACTGAGCAAGAATAAAACTGCTCACGCAGTTTTTTTTTCTTTTTTTTCTTTCCCTTTTTCTTCAGTGTTTGCACAGAACTCTAACAGCCCTACTCCCAAGCATACTCTTCGGATAGAGCGCATGGTTCAACAGTTGACTATAAAGACGACGAATCTGAAGAGTAGTGTTGGGGATGCAAGGCTATTCCGACCTGAGAACGAAGACTTATACTTCCACACCGAAGAACACATTATGCAGGGTGCGGGTTATCTTGAGCCTGATGGTGTCTCCTTTCTTATAAGCACTTTTTGCCGAGGAAACCATGATGGAGCGGTCTCTTGCGACTGCTATGAGGTCATGGGCATATCTACAAGCACCCATGGCTATGGCCTTCACTACCTCGTCTTTCCTGAAGGGAGAGGGATATTCAGGCGTATGAGCGACTTTGCCATGTGGTTCCATGAGCAGCTTCATCCCAAACTGCTGCTCCCATGCCTGCATTTTCTCATGGAACTGCTCCCAAGGCAAAGATTTGGCAGGATTGCGGCCCTGCCTGTTATGGAGGAAGTTCTGGATGCCGATATTCATGATATTGTGCTTTTTGCAGAATTCAAGCACATCTTCAATGTCCTTGTCATTTATCCCTGGAACAAATACTGGAGCCATATAGACGTCCATGACTGAGTTCGCATAGGCTATAGTCTCCAGGATTGCTGTGATAGGAACGCTCTTCACTCCGAACAGGGCTGCTGCCTTTTCAGGCTGTGTCGCATGGACAGAGAAATTGATGCTGGTGGCTCCTGCCTCCTTAAGAGCATCGACTTTGCTTTTGTCGATGAGAAGGCCATTGGTAATCAGGATGATGCCTCTGATGCCCTTTATTGCCTTCATATCCCTGACTAAAGGCAGCAGTTCTGCATAGAGTGTCGGCTCTCCATGGGGATTGATATAGACATCAATCTGTGTCTCAGGCTGATGTTTCAGCTTATAGGCCATGAGCTTCTCCAGCTCCTGGATGAGGTATGCCTCTTCAACCACGATGTCCCTTGTCTTTTTACTTGAAGGACCCTCATCGACAGAACAGAATACGCAATTGAGGTTGCAGCCTGTGAGGGGTTTGACTTCGAGCATAGTGCTTCCTTTGTCGACTATGCCGAAGTAGAGGCTGCCGAGGAGAGGTATGCCGGAGAACCTGTTGATATAGGCAGTGGGTTTGCCTGTCAAGATGTTGGTAAGGTCCTCGAAGGAATGGGCAAGGAGGGTGTTGAAATGCGATTCTGTGCAGGGATGGCTCTTATCGTCTTTGAAACTGATGCTGTTCCTGGCTATGGTGAAGGGAGCTATCGCCAGAAGGTCTTTTTTAGCTATCTTCGCTGAGTAGAGCTTCAGGAATCTGAGTGTTATGTCCTCTTTCCCTTCATGGAACTCGATGCTCTCGAATGTCAGGGTGATCATAAAAGGCCTGGGTGGGATGTATAATATAAAGGTTATGAGGGGAAGACAGGAAACCTAAGAGAGAGAATGGAAAATTTATATAAGGAGGGGCATTTGCTATGGCTCTATGGCGGATGAAAAGAAAGACAGCATGAGTTATGAGAAGCTCTATGAGATCAGCAGGCTAGAGAAAAGAAGGGATGAGCTCCAGAAACTCGATGCCGGCTTTTTCCTGGAAGCGCTGACACTCATCAGGCACCAGCTTGAAGAAGTGAGGAGATACGAGCATTCTTCAGATATAGAAGGGACTGCAAAGGCCCAGAACGCGAGAAGAGAGCTGGACAACATACGCAAAATCGTCAGGGAGATCTATGACAGGAGAGAGAGCAAGATCATAGACATGGCTGTCACCAAGACCAGGACTGCAACGCATATTGCAGACACCAGCCTCATGATGGCGGAAGAGAAGAGATTCTATGAAGAGATGATTGCGATGCTCTCAGACTACAGGAAGAGCATGATAGACAGCATCATCATAGGTGAAGAGGCTAAGAAAGCAGGCGAAAGAGGCAGCAAAGAGGCAGAGCAAAAAGGGCCTGAGAAGCAGAAAGAGGTGCCAGACAAGATAAGGGTGCGTTTCCTTGCTCCCATACCGCAATTCCTTGGCGAGGACCTTGAGCCGTTAGGACCGTTTGCAGAGGATGCTGCTGTTACGCTGCCCAGAAGCATTGCTGAAGCACTTATAGAAAGGAAAAAAGCTGAAAGGGTGAAATAGCCCTGTAAAGCAGGGGGATTTATTCTCGATAAAATCATGCCATGAACCATAGCGTTTATATATAACTTCTTTTTCCAGCATTATTGCTTGAAACAAAGCGAAAACATGCTATCGTGAGGTATCCATCATGAAATTCCCAAAGACAAAGAAAAGGTATTGTCCTTACTGCAAGAAGCATACAGACCATAAAGTGTACATGAACAAGAGGAAAGATGCTTCCTCATTGACCTATGGCTCCAAAGTCAGGGCAAGAAGAAGAGGGAAAGCGCGAGGTGCCGGGAATAGGGGGCGTTATTCAAAGCCTGCGGTCACGAAATTCAAGATGACAGGAAAGAAGCAGACCAAGAAGACTGACCTGAGGTATGAATGCTCTGTGTGCAAGAAGGCGCATGTCCAGAGAGAGGGCATCAGGGCGAAGAAAGTCGAGCTGGTGTAAAAGCAGAGAGAGTGAACATCATGATACGAGAGCCAACATCAAAATTCATCAAGATCAGATGCCCGAAATGCAAGAATGAGCAGATCTCGTTCGGCAAGGCATCCTCATCGGTAAGGTGCCTGGTGTGCGGAAAGATGCTGATAGAGCCGAGCGGCGGCAAAGCAAGGGTCAAGGCAAGGATCCTGGAAATACTGGAATAAAATGTTCTATAGAAGAACCGGCTACCCAGAGGAAGGAGAACTAGTTCTGTGCACTGTCACGAAGATACACTTCCATTCTGTTTTTGTGAGACTGGACGAATACAACAGGAGCGGCATGATCCATATCTCAGAGATCAGCCCGGGAAGGATAAGGAACATCAGCGACTATGTCAAGGAAGGGAAAGTGGTGGTGTGTGTTGTCCTGAGGATCAACAGGGAGAAAGACCATATCGACCTCTCCCTGCGAAGGGTCAATGAGATACAGAAAAGGCTGAAGACCAACACCATCAAGCAGGAGCAGATTGCGGAGAAGATCATAGAGTTCGTGGCTGAGAAGCTGAAGAAAGACCCCCTCAAGCTGTATGACGAGATTGCCCCCTCCATACTGGAGAGATATGACTACCTCCACACCTGCTTTGAAGAGCTCATTGAAGGTAAAGTGAAACTCACAGAGTTCAAGATTGACAAGGACGTGCTGCCTCTGCTCGAGGAAGTCATACGCCAGAGGATAAAGCCGAGAGAAGTGACCATCGAAGGTGACCTTTTCCTGAAGACCTTCGTGTGGGACGGCATCGAGGTCATAAAGAAAGCGCTGGCTGAAGTGCAGGGTGTGAGCAACACTATAAAGATAAAGTATCTCGGCGCAGGAAAATACCATCTCTCCATCACTGCAAAAGAATACAAGGATGCGGAAAAGACCCTTAAGGAGGCAATCGACAGGGGCATGAAAGTCGTGGCTGCCACTGAGGGAGGAGAGGCGAGATTCGACAGGAAGGAGTGAGACTATGGCAAGGCACATCCTGTTCTGCGAGAAAGAGAAGAGATATACCATGAAAGAGGAGTGCTGCGGGCAGAAGACAAGAAACCCAAAACCTCCAAAATATTCCCCAGAGGACCCATATGGCAGATACAGACGGATGGCAAAAAAAGATGTGGGCTCTTGACTATCATGCAAAGAGGCCGAGACTGAGCAGGCCTATCCTCATAGAAGGTCTTCCCGGCATAGGCAACACTGGGAAGATTGTGGTGGACTTCATGATAGAGAAGCTCAAGGCCCAGAAGCTCTTCTCAGTGCATTCCTACAGCATGCCGCATTCTGTGTTCGTGAACAGCAGCAACATGGTGGAGCTGCCTTCCATCGAAGTGTATTACAGGAAATCTGCAAAGGGCCAGGACCTCCTGCTTCTGGTCGGGGATGTGCAGCCTATCGACGAGCAGTCCTGCTACAGCTTCTGCGACACCATGATGAAGGAAGCCAAGAGCTATGGTGTGACAGAGGTCATAACGCTTGCAGGCATAGGGCTGCCTTCTCCTCCGAACAATCCAAGAGTGTATATCACCGGCAATGATAAGGCCCTTATAGACAAATACAGGAAAGGCACCTTGGTTAACAATAAGCTGTATGGTGTTGTGGGACCCATCGTCGGGGTGTCTGGCGTCTTATTGGGTGTGTCAGAGAGATATAAGATCCCTGCCATAGGGCTTCTTGCCGAGACCTACGGCCATCCCATGTATGTGGGGCTGAAAGGCGCCAAGGAGATGCTCAAGGTCCTGAAGATGAAACTGGAGCTGAAAGTGGATCTGAAAGATATGGACAAGGAGATCAAAGCAATGGAAGAAGGCATCAAAAGGTCTGAGGAGCTCCTGGAACTGACCAGCAAGGTCAAGAGCGGTGAGAAAGACGTCAATTACATAGGTTAATCTCTTATAGTTGTTTATCTTCCAGAGAGAAAAAAGAGGGGTAAGCATGGCAACCATAAAAGATATCAAGGCACGGCAGGTCTTTGATTCTCGGGGCAATCCTACTGTTGAAGTCGATATGGTGACAGAAGACGGGCTTTTCAGGAGCATGGTCCCTTCCGGAGCATCTACCGGAACCCATGAGGCTTTAGAGCTGCGGGATGCAAAAACGGAGTATGGAGGGAAATCTGTCTTCATGGCTGTCGAGAACGTCAATACAGCCATAGCCCCAAAGCTGAAGGGGATGGACCCTTCTTTACAGAAA
>CAZTOO010000068.1:0-5877 GCA_964615215.1 uncultured Methanosarcinales archaeon | reverse complement strand
CGTGTTGGTGATCACCTTTGAGAGCCTTGGCGGGGATTTCTCACGAAACCTCATTGTCAGGAAGATGAGGCAGACGAAGAACAATGAGGATGTGCATCCGCTGGAGATATCTCCTACTGGGATTAAGATACATACGATCAAGTGAGGATCATTTCTTTTCCATCTTTTTTTTATTGGGCGGTTCTTCTTGTAGAATCAGTGCAATCTTTCCTACAAACTTGGCTGCATTGTCAAATATCTCATTGACTCGTCTTTCACTATATGTTTTTATCGCCTGATATCTTGCTATGTGGCTTTCTTTTTTCGCATCTTCAAAATAATGGACATATTCATCTTCGAATATCTTATGAGACTGGTTCAAGAGCTCCAGATCCCCTTTTTCTATCTTTTCCGGAACCAAGAGATGCCCTAACGCAACCTGTGCAGCATCATGATCAGAGACTTCATAGCCTTTCGAGAGGATAGCAGCTTTTGCTGCATAGAGCATCGAGTAATAGGAGATGGTGATTGCCCAATAGTCCCAATAGAGCTTTGGCGGCTGGTCTTTGTCAGGGACGATATCTTTATGGGATTTCGCGATGAGGAGGCTGTTCTCGGCTTTCTTGAGGAAAAGCTTGATCTTGAAAGAGGCTGTTGATGGCCTTATTCTTTTCTCCTTAAGATACTCATCGAAGAGTTCGTTGTAGATGTCTCTGTCAAATTCCATTCGGCACACACTCCCAGAAGCCTTCTGGATTGTTCAGGAGGATATGATGCCGCAATGCTTGTTTCCCTACATTTTCCTCTTTATCCTTAAGCATGGCCTGAAATTCTTTTTTTGTGACAAATATAGGATTGAACTTTTTTCTGAATAACGTCTCATATTTCGAAAAAGAGAGTGTTTTTTTGCCGTCTTTGTTGATGATGAGAAGGTCTATATCACTGCCTTCATGTGGGGTGCCTTTGGCATAGCTGCCGAACAGCAGCACAATATCTTTTGTGTCTAATTCACTTGTGATTTTCTTGAGGATAGGCTGTTTCTTCAGGAATTCCTTCTTCTCTTCATCAGAAGATACTGCCAAGTGAGCTTTGATGACCTGGTTGTTGATGTTTAATTGTAGAGTCTTGGCCTTGCCCACTTGCTTAATGTTTAAGATATCCTTGAGTTCCCCGACAGTCCTGTAGAAGGTAGCATAAGGTATCTTTAGCATCACGCTTAGCTCGTGCATAGTGTATGTATTGTCCATGTTTTTTCCCAGGAAGTTTACGATTGTTTGTTTATTATCCATATTTGGATAATGTTATCCATATCTGATATATAAAGATTACGATAAGAATAAGGGGTTTAGATTAATAAGCCTTTGCGGGGAATTTCCGGAGGATTTACGGCTCAGAACCCGCTCAATACTCTGAGGCGGTTCATGACATCCTCGGCAATTGTGTTCAGACTTTCAGCACTATACACTCTTGGCTCTCCTATTCTGACCAAGACTATCGAACCTTTTGTTGCCAAATCTTCATACTGGAACCCTATAGGAATGACTGGAATCTCTTTGCTCAATGCTTGCTGGTTCTTCCAGAGGCTCTTGAACGGACCTAAAGAGCTGGGAGGGCCCACACTATCTGGATAAGTCATCCCTTCCGGATGGCATACCACTACTTGATTATGCGCATAAAGATAATCAACATGGTCCATGGCCTTTCCGTTGACTGTCAGGAATTTGCGCTTCACTGCTCTCACCGTGCTCTTTAATTCCTCTTTATCAGCAATAACCACTTCCAATCCTTTGATCTCCTCATCCTTCTCCTGTTCTGTGATGACAGGAAAGCCTCCACCCCAATGCATGAATCTCCATACCATGCTGCCTTTTGCTGCTCCATAACGCTCCTGGAGCTTCTCCTGGAGAGACTCCTTCATGAGATAATTGCCGTTCCTTCTGGCATAGTCCCTGAGGAGTATTGCTTCAATCATGACGTCATAGACATCTGACGTATGCTTAGGCATGATGAGAGCAGCACCTTCCCTAATTGTCTTGAGATGATCTGCACCTTCCACTTCCAAATCATACATCCCATGCACCCGCTTCCGGATATACGGCTGCACAAACCAGTCAAGGAAGATATCTGAGCGATGGTACTGCTTTTGTGGTTCTTTGGCCATGTATAATGCTAAAAAGGTGGGCTTTATAACATTTTTTATTTAGAAGAGAGTGCGCAATGTTTAGAAAAGTTATTAAACATCATAGACAATAGGGATAGAACATGGCAGAACTCATGAAGATGCTGATGGAGAATCTCGGACATGGCGGCGTAACCTATGATGCTTCTAAAGGGAAGCTTGCCTTATGGACAATCCCTTATTTTATGATGCCGATGGAGGTCTTCTCTGCATTTGTGAAAGATCTGGTGGATACGTTCGGGAAAGAAGGATATGATGTGATGTATCTGACAGGATACAAGCACGGATTTAATGCCACAAGCATTCTCCTGAAGAAATATGGGATAAAATTCGAAGGGCAGTATAAGTATTTCGCTGAACAGACAGATCTGGTCGGTGTCGGGACATTGAAACTGATACAGATAATTGGAGGGGAGATGTATATCCTGGAAAACTACAACTCTCCGTTGGCAATAACATACAAAGAGAAATTCCAGCATTCGGATATTCCGGTTGATCATTATCTGAGAGGGATGACTGCGGGTGTTGCCCAGGCGCTCGATGGGAGAAAGCTGATTAGTATAGAAAAGAAATGTATCGCGATGGGGGATGATTGCTGCCGCTTTGAAGTCTTCAATGAGCAGAATCTCAAGACAGAGAATGATATGCAGAAGCAGCAAATCCCGATAGAGAGAGAAAGGCTGAACGAATTGATGCAGAAAGTGACGACATTGAATGTCATTCTTCAGCCTGTCGGCTCATTGATGAGAGTGCTGATGAAGAGCAAAGTCCTTGATTTCAAGGACGGGAAGTTTTATGTGGAAGGAATTCCTGGGTTATTTACTGGGATGTATGTGATGGTCATTATCGACCAATATTTTCTGGAGAAAAACCATGAGGCTTTCTGCCCGTTATTAAGAAAACGTGGGCAGCTGCTGGGTGAGTATACCTACGAGCAGACAAAACCGGCAAGACCTGCGACCATCGAGATGCTGGATGCAAGCTTGAAGCGGCTCCATAGGTATGGATTTGGGAATTTCAAGACGCTTGCAACAGGAAGGACAAAGGATTCGTTCTTCATTGAGAACAATTTCAATGATTATGCCATATTCTACAAAAAGATAATGGGCATCGCAAAGGGGCCGGTAGATACTTTCCTGGAAGGGGCATTGGAAAGTTATATTGCAAAATTATATGGAAGAAAATGTTCTGTTAAAGAGACGCAGTGCATAGCCAAAGGGGACGAAAGATGTCTCTTCAAGATTGAATTACTTTGAATAGAACTGCTCAAAGAATGCAAGTACCCGTCCAGGATCCAGCGTGTGCGGGCCGCACTGCCAGTCTGCCCTTAAGATATCATCTGCAGTCGCAACTGCGCCGAATTGCTTCAACCTGTTCGAAAAGACTTTGGCGTCATCCTGGTCTTTGATAATGCCGACGGTAGGGGAGAGTCTTCCGGGAAATTTGGAGAGCAGATAGACTTCCGCAAGGCAGGAGAAGACTGCTTGTTTGGGCAGACCGAGGTCTGCATTGATGCTGAAAGGTCTGCCTCTTGACGCCGTAAGTCCTGCGTCAAGCGGCAATATGTCCCCCTGTTCCATAAACCGCCGATAGGCTGTTTCTCTGTCCCAGCACCACGGCTGAGCATCATCAAGCAATATCTTTCCCGGAGGGACATCCACGATATCAAACAATACACGGTCAGCATTCGTGACAGAGACAAGGATATCTCCATAGGCAAGTCTTTCTGAGGAAGGGACAATCTGCAGATACTCGCCTAAACGTTCCTGGTGATGGGTTTGCAGCGCTTCCATGCTGGAATCTACGTCGGCCAGATATATCTTCCTTCCGACCGGAGGCTCTGTCAACCGATACTCAGTGACTAATCTCCCCATGGAGCCATTCGCCCCCAAGACCAAGATATCCAACGGCCTGGTCAGGGCTAGTTTTTGAAGATCATCGATATTCTGGTTGATGTTCCAGGCTGTAACAGAATGCCCTGTGGTGATAACATAAGGTTTGTCCTTGAACTTCGTTCCGTAGCCAGTCAGCGCTGCTGAAAGCCCTCCGAGGCCCATAAACTTGCAGCCCAATTCATAGGCAAAATCCCCTGCTTCGATGAGTTTTTTTGATGCTTCAGCAATCCCGTGCCTTCGTGTCGTAAATTCCTGCGGGATAAACAAAGCTGCAATGAGCAGCCCGTAATCCTGCTCCCCTTGCCTGCGGATTTCACCAGCGACGACAGTTCCTGATTTTTGAACTTCATCAGACAGCTGTTCTGGGCCTATAAAGACGCTTATAGGCCAGTTCTCTTTTACATCGGCGATATTACGGGGATGGACTAAAAACGCATAATCTGGCTTCTGGCCTTCCTGCTCTCTGCCCAGATGCTGATGGGTGAAAGCCACCAATTGATCGATGGAGGTATCTTGTTTTAGCAGCACTTGGTCGAATATTCCTTGCGCTTTTGCAGTATAAACATCTACTTTATCAGCCTCGCCTGTGTACGCGATTCTCTTGATTGCCGGATTGTATTCCATCATCCTGGTTGCCAATTCGACTCCATTGAGGTGGTCCATCAATGCATCAATGATGGCAAGGTCAATTTCACCACTATGCTCTCTCGCATACACGTCTGCTTTGAGGGGATCAGTAAATACTTCAATGTCATCGTAAGGGAATTTTTTTAAGAAAAGCCTTTCGAGAGAGTCGACTAAATCTCCATTATCATCCACAATCATGATTTTTCCCATGTTTTCAGCCTTTGGTCGGTTGTAAATGTTTTATATTTATAAACCAGTAATACGTGGGAGAGGGATAGACAGCTCAAAATAGGTGTTTTCCGGAGCAGAGGCATAGCTGACTCTGCCGCCAAGCTCATTGACAATATTATTATAGACGATGAGTAGGCCTATGCCCAAACCGTCTCCCTTCTGTGACTGGATACTGCCCTTAAACATCCTTTCTTGGACTGCAGCAGGGATTTCAGGGCCGTCATTGCCTATCCTCAAGACAAGATTGCCATTATCACGATAGCTTGCCACAGTTATGTTTTGCGCGCCTGCCTCAATCGCATTATTGAATATGTTGACAATAGCCTCTATCAAATGCATGGGCTTGCCATAAAGGGCAGGTAAGCCTTGCGCATACTCCTTGGCAATCCTGACTTTCTCTTGCCTTGAGGCATCAATGATCATTTCTGCAGATTCTACAGTAGACTCGAGATCGAACTCACCCGGTTTTAATTTTAAGAGATTGATCTGGCCTGAAATGTAGTCAACTTGAGTCTGGGAACTGCGATGGACTCTCCTTGTTTCAACAGCATCATACAAAACTTCCGCAAGGGTTCTTGCTCTTTCAGAGAATGTATTTGCGAAATCAAGCACATGGGGCAACGTATAGCCGAGAATGACAAAGGTCTCTGCATAACGGGCTAATGATGGCGAATGCTGCCCCAATTCTTCTTTGAGAGCAGTTACGGTGTCTCTATCAGGTTTTCCTGAAAAAGAGTCTGCTGAATCCTGCGCTGCATGGAGAATCTGATAAAAGTCGTACCGCAGGGAAGAGTCTGGAGAAGCGCTTTGGAAGGCCTTATCGACACTCTCCACGAGAGAGACAAGATCTGTGCTCTGATAAAAACTCAGATTTGATTGGAGTGTCGTCACCGGCGTATTCAATTTATGCCGCAACGCAGCAGCATATTGCGACATCACTTCCCATGTACGTGCACGCATAAGCTG
>CAZTOO010000067.1:0-5905 GCA_964615215.1 uncultured Methanosarcinales archaeon | reverse complement strand
AAAGAAAAAGAAGCGCCTCCTCCGGGATTTGAACCCGGCTAGCGACCTCCGGAGGGTCGTACTCTATCCAGGCTAAGCTAAGGAGGCTCTGAAAAAAGAACGCCCCTCCCGGGATTTGAACCCGGGTACCAACCTCCGCAGGGTTGTACTCTATCCAGGCTAAGCTAGAGGGGCATGACAGCAGAAAAAAAGCATGTCTTATTAAAAGCTTCTGTTGGTGAAGTTGATTTGTTGCACCTCCCTCTTTTTTAGAGTAAGCCTGTGTAGCTAGGCTATTCAGCTTTGTTCCAAAGCTCAAGTCGTGCGGAACTTTACCTGCCCTTAAACAGAAGCTTACTCTTCATATTCGTCGTAAGAAACAGAGCCATAAAAGAATCAAACCTATTGTATCCTCTTGCTCAGGATGTAATAGTCATAGATATTCGTGATTACCATAACCAGAGAGAAGATGATGGCAAAATAGTCAAGAAAGTTATAGCCTGAGAGAGCATAGATCAGGAACATGATGTAGAAGAAATATTTCGTCCTGAACGCATACTTCGGAGGCACATCAGCCAGGTTTCGCAGTATGATGAACAGTATCATGAGGATATAGAGCAAAAGATAGCTCAGACCGAAGAACGGCTTCAATAAGCCGACAATGATGCAGGTGCTGACAATCACTGCAAACCCTATATGGTCGCAGATCATGTCAGTGAACGTGCCCATCTTCAGATACTTGGACTGCAGCCTTGCCATAGGACCGTCAATCCCGTCAAGCACGACATGCAGCACGATAAAGAGCGTAGCAACAAAAGGATGGCTCTGCACATAATACACAAAACCGAACAGCACCAGCAGAGACAGCAGACTGACCATATTTGCAGTCACTCCCACCCTGATCAAAGGCATAAGAAAAGGCTTGAGATAATCGGTCCTGAAGGATGCGAATTCATCCTGCATCTTCTTCTCTACAGCGCTGAACTGGTGGATCTTGTCTTTCATCAGCCACGTAAAGCGAGGGGTGTTTTTAAAAGTATTGGAGTCACAGCGTCATGATAAGAGATATGCCGGGTATACGATAGTCCCTGGCGTCAAGAACGACACTGTCCTTGGAGGAGGGGTGAGGATATGGCTGAGGGAGAGAATGTTGCGCAGCCAGTTCTTGATAACGCGCTGTGGTCAGAGAATTGAGAGGCAAGGCGATGAGCGCATCAATCCTCCGAGGACTGAAAGACTGGAGCTCTTGTGCTACAACAGCAAGAGTGGTGCCTGTCTCAACCACATCCTCAAGCAGCAGGACTGTTCTGTCTTGAATTCCTCTTAGAGTCTCCGGAAGCTTGACATCTACTCTGCCATCCCTTCTTTTCGCCTGGACAACTGAGAGCGGAAAGCCATGCTGTTCAAACACAAAGCCCATGAAAAGACCATCTGTAGTGAGAGAGATTGCCGCATGATAATGGGATGAAAGGACTCCAGCCATATTGCAGAGTTTCCAGTAGACATCATCCCGTTCATCGCCCAGTGTCTGGTAAGAAAGAGCTCTGGCCAGCGTGTTTTCATCTATGCAGCCCCCGTTCAGCTTGGAGTCAAGATAGGTATAATAATCAAAATAAACATCATCTCCTACTAGGACTGCCATAGGAAAGAAATGTTGCGGTGCTGATTTATAAAATTTTATCCAGAAGCGGTGAGAATATCCTCCCTCAGCCTGCCCATAGGCTCTTTCTCAAGATATCTTTTAAGGGAGAAATGCATATGCTGCTCAAACAGCTGTGAGAGATCAATTGAAGGATTCTTCTTGATTTTAGTTACCAAAGCCTTCATATCATAGCCGGGCCTTGCGAGCTTTATCAGGCCCTGTTTTTCCATGCTGACCAGGAACTCAGTATGCACCTTCCCAATGCTGTCAGCCATCAGCCCATAGAGAAACCCATCACCATAACGTGCATACAGCCTTTTCATGAACTCTGCATTGCTTATCTTTGGCTTCTCAAGCAATCCCAGCATCTCATTCAGCTTCTCTAAAGGAGGCTCTCCCATACAATGCTTTATAGGGGAGTGCAAAACGCCTGAGATCTCAGTCTCATGGACATTCTCATACGGGCAGGGATATTTCCTGCAGATAAGTGGGCGTTCCTCATACCTCATACAGAGACCATCAACAAGCAAAGGACAGACATCTTCAGCTGTTGGGATGATAGTATAATTCATGACAATAGTCCTTTCATTCTTCAGGTCATAGAACACCAGACAGGGCACCACTTTCTCTTTAGGAAAAATCTCTTTCTCCCAATCAATCAGCTGAAGAGCAGGATGTGCAAGAAACAGCATAGCACTCTTCCGGAAGAACCCAGGAGGCTCAAAAGGCAGCTTGTGTGCAAGGAAGTTACGGCAGCATGCTGTACAACGTTGGCAGACGAACTTATCCATGGGAATAGAGGATGACCACAACTTATATAAATACCCTCTTTTCAAAAGAGCATACAACCGGTCGCTTGGCAGATCTCCACAAGAATCGCCAGGCATCCAACGCATAACGCGGAGAGTGAATGAAATGGCAAAAGAGACGATTGAAGCATTGATTCAGGGCGGCAAAGCATCTGCAGCACCGCCTTTAGGCCCAGCATTAGGCCCTATGGGAGTCAATATCGGACAGGTTATTTCTGAGATCAACAAGAAAACAGCAGGATTCGCAGGCATGCAGGTGCCTATCAAGGTCATAGTCGACAAATCAACAAAGACATTTGAAGTGACTGTGGGAACACCTCCAGCATCAGCACTCATTAAGAAAGAAGCAAAGCTCGAGAAAGGCGCCGGAAACCCAAAGACAGATTTGGTGGCAGACCTCAGGATTGAGCAGATTATCAAGATAGCGAAGATGAAGGAAGATGCGCTCCTGGGCAAAGAGCTCAAGCAGAAAGTGAAAGAGATTATAGGCACCTGCAACTCCATGGGAGTTATGGTCGAAGGCGTAAGGGCAAAGGAAGCCATAGCCCTTGTGGACCAGGGGAAGTTCGACAGGGAAATCAAGGAGGAGAAGACAGAGCTTTCCGCAGCAGAGCTCAAAGAGATGGAAGAGGAGCAGAAAAGGCTCCAGGAAGAGCTCAAGGCAAGGAAGGCGGAGTACGAGGCAAAGGCAAAAGCCATTGTCGCAGAGATGGCTGGCAAGACCAACAAGGAGATCAAGACCAAGATGGCAGAGGCAGGCATCCCGGAAGCCATCTACACTCCTTTACTGCCTACAGCAACTGGTGCTGCTGCGCCTGCTGCTGAAGGAGCTCCTGCACCAAAGCCTGAAGCTGCTGCAAAAGAACCGAAGAAAGAAGCGAAGAAATAGGCTTCTTTTTTTGTTTTATTTTTTATCCTTCTTTCTTACTTGTCAGGAGCATTCAGAAGACAGAGAAGAGGGTCTTATTTCAGTTCAGCGCCGCATATCTGGCAGAGGGTGTCACCTTCTTCGGCAAGCGTGCCGCATTCCGGACATTCTCTCAGATACTCTATCATGGAAGCCTCCCCTCTATAAGTTACTATGTTTCCTGTATATAAAAAAGTTATGCACAAAAAGAGGGAAAAAGACCACTCCTGGGAAAAGGATTGTCTGGCAGTTGGCCTGGTGAGAACCGCTGTCTTTCTCTCCTTTCTTTTTCTTCAGAGTAGTGTGGGGGTGCTTCTGCTTTTAGCGTTCTGAGCCCTCAGGCTTAAAGGAAAAAGCAACATAAGCTTACTCTTCAAAAGAGAGGAAAAGATATCAAAAAAAACAGCGATAATCTCGACGGCAGAGATGCACATCCAAGAAGAAAGGAAAGAAAAAAAGAGAAAGAAAGAAGGAATATGAAGCTTACTTCCTGCCCCTTCCGCGAGCCATCTTTGTCCTGGCGACATTGCCGTTCTTGTCGACAAAGTAGAGGAAACCCTCTTCCCTCTTCACGCCGGTCCTGGCGATGACTTCCTGCCTTACTTTGCCCTTCTCGCCTTTCCCTCGGGCCATCTTTGCTTTGGCAACATTACCGCCCTTGTCTACAAAATAGAGAAATCCCTTCTCTCTCTTAATTCCTGTCTTGGCAACAACTTCAGCCATGTCTAATCACCTCACTGGAAAACAAATAAATACTATTTTTAGAGGATAAATGGGGGCAGAATAAAAAGCTTTCGGTTTTATCGAGAAAAAGAAGCGTCATGGCACAGTTTTATCCTCTATAAAATCATGCAGTTTCTTGTAAGGGAGTTTCAGTTCGTCTAAAAGAGTGGTGATTCTTGCCTTGTGCCCACCCAACCCTTTCCAGTCCAGCACTACGCATTCAACCTCGGCATCAGTACGCTCAATCATCTGTTTCAGGAGCTCTCCATCAAGGTTCTCCAAAGCATATTTCGGACACACATGTCCCAGACAGAACTTCGTCTTATCAACGATTCTTATGAGGTTGTGGCAGTAATGCAGTCCTCCTATACCGACGACAGCTTTCTCTGCAGGAATTTTTTTCTGAAGCACAGCCATGACGCTCCTTGCAATGACTTCTCCTGCATCAGTTCTGGTGAACTGTGAAAGGTCACTCCCAATCTCAATGAAGAACAGAGGCTTCCTCATGAAAGGGCCGTGATGAGTCACTTCAAAGGTGATTTCAAACCCGGAATCTATCCCCAAGTTATGAGCCTGATGTTTCAGTTCGAGATACGCTGCTTTCATGATGTTCGCAGGCCAGATGCCTAACTGCCCTGATGTGCCACCATGCACTGCCTCCCCGAAATTCCCCACAGAATGCACTGTCAATGAATGCACCTTGTTCGCCGATTCATGCTTCGTCGCAAACACGAATAAGTCTGCCTTAATCTTCCCATCGAGATTCTCCTGGAAGACAGAAGGCTCCTCGACGGTGTAGAGTTTGAGCGTGGGAGAGAACGCGTACACAGGATTCCCGTCGTGGATTTCACTGGTTTTCTTGAAAGGAAAAAGAGCAAGAAGTCTCTCACGGATGTTCATGCCTGCAGGATCCTTCTTGGAGCAGATGATGGCGATGTCCATACCACTAGGAAACAAGAAGTAGTATAAAAGTGTTGAGAGGGATTCAGAGAAGGAAAACCTATAAATACAAGCAATTTCTCTGAATATGCATGGAGTATCATTCCGCGGTGGTAGAGGAAGTTCTGAAGCACAGAGAGACCTCCCTGAACGGCCTTTCATTGAATGAGGTGCAGGAAAGGCTGAAAAAATACGGACCCAACGAGCTGAAGGAAAAGAAGAAGATCAATCCTGTCATCCTGTTTCTGAACCAGTTCAACAACGTGCTGGTATGGATACTCATCGCTGCAGTCGGCATCTCTGCCTACCTGAAGGAATGGACTGACGCAGCAGTCATCATCTTTATCCTCATCCTGAACGCCATCATCGGCTTCGTCCAGGAATACAGGGCTGAGAAGTCCATTGAAGCGTTAAAAAAGCTTGGCGGCTCGAAAGCCATAGTCATCAGGGACGGCAAGGAGCATGAGATCGCTGCAAAAGACCTTGTTCCCGGAGACATCATCCTCCTGGATGTTGGAGAGAAGGTCCCTGCAGACTGCAGGCTCGTGGAGACAACAGACTTTGAGATTGATGAATCCTCCCTGACAGGGGAAAGCCTTCCGGTGAAGAAAGCCCTCAGGCTGCTAGGAGAGAAGACAGCCCTTGCAGACAGGATCAATATGGCCTATTCAGGCACCATCATTACCAAAGGCCGGGCCAAGGCGATTGTCGTCGAGACTGCTATGAAGACAGAGATAGGGAAATTGGCCCACCTCATCCAGGAGACAGAGACAAGGCAGACTCCCCTCCAGCAGAACCTGGAGCATCTAGGAAGGATCCTTGCGATAAGCGTAATCGTCATCGCAGCCATCATCTTCGCCACTGGCATCATCCAGGGCAGGGAACTGCTGATGATGCTGATCGTCG
>CAZTOO010000066.1:630-5989 GCA_964615215.1 uncultured Methanosarcinales archaeon | reverse complement strand
AGAGCAAAAAGTCTTGTCCATGATGAGAGCACCTCGCTGATGACAGGGGAGAATAACAGGTCTTTAAAAAGTTTTAGATGGAGCAGAAGGATTTTTAAACTCCTTTTGTTTCTAGGCCGGCCATGAAAGCAGTAAAAGTCCCCTTCAAGGATGCAGAGAAGGCAAAAAGAGCATTATTGGAGAACAGGCTGCTGGACAAAGCGCATTCTTTTGCAAAGGACAAGACCTCCTTATATTTCCCCATAACTGATGCAAAGAAAGCCAAGGATGCATTGAAAGCGCTGAAGTCCGTAAAGATAGTCACAAAGACGCTTCCCAAACGGAAAAAGACTGAAACAGGCCTGAAGGAGGCAGTGAAGGCAAAGCTTTCTAAACAGGAACTGGCACAGTTGAAGACCTCCTTTGACCTGGTGGGGGACATCGCCATCCTGGAGATAGACAAAGGACTGGAAAAGAAGAAGAAAGTGATTGCCCAGACGCTCCTGAAAATAAACAGAAGGATAAAGACTGTGCTGAGGAAAGAAGGCAGCCATGAGGGTGAATTCCGGACGCAAAAGATGGAATTCCTGGCAGGGGAGAACAAGAAAGAGACAACACACAAGGAGAACAACGTTCTTTTAGAGCTGGATGTGGAGAAGGTGTATTTCTCTGCCAGGCTCAGCACCGAAAGGAAAAGGATTGCCCAGCTGGTCAGGCCAAATGAGGAGATACTGGTCATGTTCTCAGGCTGCGCCCCTTATCCGTGCGTGCTCGCAAAGAACACCAAGGCAAAGCATATCGTAGGCATTGAAATCAATCCTGACGGCCATTATTACGGACTGGTGAATCTTGCGCTGAACCACCTGAAGAATGTGGAGCTGCTCAAAGGGGATGTGAATTTCATAGTGCCTGTGCTCTTCCGTAAGTTTGACCGCATCATCATGCCCTTACCGAAGAATGCAGAAGATTTCCTTGACACAGCGCTCCATGCAGCCCGCAGGAAGTGCATCATCCATTTCTATGATTTCCTGAATGAGGCTGAATTCAAGAAGGCGCAGGAGAAGATAGAGAGCGCATGCAGGCGCAACGGAAAGAAGTATAGGATCCTCAGGACTGTGAAATGCGGCCAGCACGCACCCCATGTCTTCAGGCTCTGTGTGGATTTCCAGATCCTCTGATTTCCCGGAAGATGTGACTACTGCAGGATAGAATTGTTTATAAATCACCGCAACAACAGTAAAGAGCATAGTAATGACGGGGTGGTGGTAAGCATAGGCATCTCTGATGAGGAGCTACATCGCATGTCTCTGAGAAGCGGAGGCATGATTTCTACCAATTTTTATGAAGGAGAGCATGAAATCAACGACAGGGCTGCACAAAAGGATATTCTTGAGGATCTCATAGCAAGGGACTGGGAGCTCATGAAGGAATGGGAGCTCGATATCGAGCCTGAGATCAAGCCGCTGATTCTTGTCCAGTCAGGTGAAGGCAGGCTGTTCAACGGGCACGGAAGGGTGTATGACCGTTTCGGCCCCACCCCGGGAGCTGCCATCAACACCATCGTAGAAGCGATGGATATGGACCGTTATGATGTCATGGCGAAAAGGATGGACTATATCCTATCAGCCATGCAGTTCTTCATGGACCTTGCAGGAGGGGCCATGCAGAAGACGTATGTTGATGCTAAGGGCAGGCCTCTCATGGGTATCACCATGCTGAAGAATGTCAAGGTGGTGGATGCTTTGGCAGCTCTCCAGGGCTTTGTGGTGCAGGGCTATCTGGACAATGAAGAGACAAGAAGAGCTGCTGTGCTGCATTTCAGGACGACAATAAACGAAATGCCGCTCCATATCGGAGCTGGAAGATGTGTCTATATAGACCTGGAAAGGCTCTATGAGGCCATGGGCACTGTAGAAGACCTTGGCATAAGGGCCCACAGCGAGAGAGAGATTGAAGAGATGAAAGGAAGGATGATAATAGTCCCACCAGACTTTGCAGGCCATCCTTTCGTAGAGCAGCAGTACATAAGGACAGTGGAAGGTCCGGGCTGCTGCGATGATGCTGCCATCATCAACGCGCACTGGATGTTCGACACCAGAGGCATTGACGCATTTATAGGGGCTCTGGTGAATGACGCCATAGACACCCTGGACAAGTATGTGCACCTTATCAGCCCCGATAACAGGGGCTGGGATGAGTACTCTGCACGGATGGTTGAAAATGCCCACTTCGAAACAGCAGGAAATGCCCTGGTGAGGGAAAGTGACAAGCGCCTGAATGTGTATGCAGCAGCAAAGGCAAACACCCCTTATGCATTGCACTTCTCAGATTCCTACCGGAGGCAGCATGAGCATCCGAGGAGGGATGAGACTGCAACCAGGACAAGAGACCATACCAGGAATGAGTACAACCTGCAGTTTGCCACAGGAAGACTGCACAGGAAAGGGAAGGTGGTGGTGGACAAATTCCCCATGGGATTTGAAGGCGTATCAAGCAGGCTTGCTTATCCGACGCTGGAATTCAGGAAATGCCCAGTGTATGAGATGAGGGAATCGGCATAGAAGGAAGCGCACTCACCAGTTACTTCCGTTCATCATCGCCTTGCGGCTCTGTGGGTGTTCACTCGATCATCGTGCGCAATGAACAGGTAAACACCGGCCATTTAAGAATTCTTCTGTAAAAACACTAGCCGAACATATTCATATAATCCTTGCCTTCAAGCATCTCCTGCTTCCTCACTTTCTCGACTGCCTGAAGGAAATGCCTCTGGCTCACAGAGCTTTTGTCCTCGCGGATGGCGAAATAGCCTGCTTCGGTGCATGATGCCCTGATCTCTGCGCCTGAGAAGCCTTCCATCTTCTTCACCACCATCTTCACATTCACTGTCTTGTCCAGTTTCATGTTCTTTGAATGTATCTTGAATATCTCGATGATGCCTTCCTCGTTGGGCAGCTCCACCTTGATCTGCCTGTCAAGCCTTCCCGGGCGCAACACTGCAGGATCCAAAATATCACGGCGGTTGGTGCAGCCTATCACTTTCACATTCGACAGCGGCTTGAATCCGTCGATCTCAGCCAGGAACTGCATAAAGGTGCGCTGCACCTCCCTTTCGCCTGAAGTGCCCACATCAATCCTGTTCGCTGCCAGAGCGTCCAGTTCGTCGATGAAGATGATGCTGGGTGCCTTCTCCCTGGCAAGCTCAAACACTTCCTTGACCAGTTTTGCCCCCTCGCCGATGAATTTCTGCACCAGCTCTGAGCCAACAATCTCGATAAACGTGCTGTTTGTAGATGCAGCGACAGCTTTTGCCAATATCGTCTTTCCTGTGCCAGGAGGGCCGTAGAGGAGGATGCCTTTAGGAGGCGTGATGCCAATCTTCTCGAACAGCTCAGGTTTCTTGAGCGGCAGTTCTATCACTTCCTGTATCTCCCGTATCTGGTCCTTTAGGCCGCCTATCTCTTGCCAGGTCAGCGTTGGCTTGTCCACTATGACGAATTTTTCCACATTGAAGCTCTTCGCCCTGTTCACCCTGTTCAGCACAGTCAGGTTCTTCTGCTCTGCCAGGACAGTGTCTCCTGCTTTCACGTGTGGGCATTTTTCAGATATCCTGACATAGAACTCATTGCCGTTGGGCAGATGCACGATGGCTTCCTTTCCTATGACTTCCTTCACTTCGCACACCAGGAAAGGAGGAGAGAGGAAATGTTCTAACTCGCGTTTCATCTGTGCAAGGGTATGTTTCAGTATCCTATTCTCCTCTTCGGACTGTTGCAGCCTGAGAGTGATGGTAAAATCATCAGCGTGCTGTACATCCTCGATGCTTTTGCTCATTGCTTCACCGTTAAGAACGAAAAAATGGGCAGTTTATAAACATTCGCCTTATTTCCTGAATAACACAGATTTCCCTTTCTTCAGTATCCAATGCTGCTTTCCTGTCTTGATATCAATGCCATAGCAGTCGATCTTCTGTCCGGGAGCGTCAAACACCACATCCATGTGGTATTCTGTTGCAGTGTCAGGCTCAAAGCCGCTGCCCATGGCGACATGCATCATGTTGGCTATCTTCTCATTGACTATGAGGTACTGGCATAATTCTGCTTTTGGGTTGGTGTTGATGGCAAACTCGCCTATCAGCTCAAACCTCCTCTTCTTCATGTCAATCAGTTCCTGGGGGGCAGCATTGTTCTTCTCCATCTCCAGGATGCGTTTCCATGATTCCTGTTTGCGCTTCCTGAATTTCTGCAGTATCTTCCTTGGAGCAGCAACCACCCTATACCCTTTCTTCTCGTCAGACACAATCACAAAAGGGTCCTTCTTGGAGAGCACATAGCTCTGGTCCACATTGATCACTACATCTCCCACCACCGTGCCTTTCACGTATTCTGGCGTGGTGAAGCATTCCCCGCCTGGGATGTTCGCCATCGTGCCAGCATAGATGCCTTTTTCCTTCAGCAGGCGCAGGTCATAGAAATCCCGCAGGCACACATCAGAGCCCAGTGCCAGGCGGTGCTCTCCGTTCTTTTTTATCAGCCCCACTTCAAAATCTGTCTTATAGCCCTTCACAGCCTTGTTTGCCTTCACCAGTATTTTGCTGCATTTGTGGAATATCTTCCTCAGCACCATGTCCTTGCGCGCCATCTCCAGCCAGTCAATCTTATTGGTCTTGATGAAGATGTCTAAAGGGAGGGTTGAGGTGAATCCCATCCTTGACTGCGGCTTCCTTGAATCATGCTCAGTCTGCGGGTAGAACGCCAGCTTGTAGAGGATCTGCGCAGGAGCATGCCACCTGCTTTTTCCGTCTGTTGTGGGATAGCCGTACACTTCGCCGAACACATGCCTTCCGTAATAGCCCCTCCCGCTGATGCCGAAATTGGCAGAGGCTGTCTTGAAGCGGGAAGTGTTGAGGTAAGAGGCAAGAGGCTTGAATCTCCTGAAGACAGGCTCGTCAAAGTCCTGCGAAAGATGGCAGCCGAGCAGGGTGTTGCGCAATTCCGCAACCCTGTTTGCCTCATCCAGCTGGGACAGCCTCTGCGTGACAGCTCCCATGCTCAGACTCCCATACTTCTTCGCAGTCTGTTTCATGGCGAGAGTGATGGGATAGGCGTCAAGATGGTCCTCCAACGGCACCAGAAGGTCCTTTTTCTTAGGGATAAGGTCGAAAGTGAATCCTATGCGCTCACCTCTCTTGAGGTTGTAGAGCTGTTTCCAGAGGATTCTTGCAGTGGCGAGCAGCTCATTCCACCTGTATTTCCTGTACCATTTCGTATCATAAGGGAGCGTAAGCTTCCCGGAGAGCTGTGTGAATCCCTTGGCATCTGCCTGCATAATGAACTCAGGCTCTTCAAAGAGTTTCCTGAACCTCCCCTTGAATTTTGTGTCT
>CAZTOO010000066.1:0-620 GCA_964615215.1 uncultured Methanosarcinales archaeon | reverse complement strand
CCGATGAACGCTGCCAGAGCCTCTGTCTTCTCATTCTTCACACCTTTCTTCAGCGCAGCATAGAGCGCATAGGCATCGAACTGTATCTGAATCGCTCCTTTGTCCTTGCCGAGCCCTGAGGCAGAGATGTCCCCTCCCAACTCATGGATAGCCCTGGAAAGAGGCGCAAGAGTCAGGAAAGCAGCATCATTGCTCTCTTCGAAGAGAAACATGAACGCTTTCCCTTTCACTTTGAGAGGCTTCAGGATCGACTGGTACTTTTTTACAGCTGCATCAAACGCTTTCTTGTTGTATTTCATGGGATTTACCATAGTTAAGAACTTATTATTAAACCTTTGGGATTAGAGATGAACAAGTTCTTTCGTAAACGTCGTCAGCCTCTTCACTCTCCCCTTCTTCAATACGCACGTATCCTCAATCCTTATCCCCAACTTTCCAGGCAGATACACTCCAGGCTCGACAGTGAATATCATATTCTCACCGATGACATCCTTGGAATCCGGCAGGAGGTTCGGCAATTCATGTATCTTGATGCCCACACCATGCCCAAGACCGTGGATGAAGTATTTCTGGTAGTGCCCTAAACTTTCCCTGGCGTACTTCTCGATCTCTCCGCACTG
>CAZTOO010000065.1:0-6021 GCA_964615215.1 uncultured Methanosarcinales archaeon | reverse complement strand
CAGAAGCAGAAGAGAGGATATTCAAGAATATCTTCGTGTGCAGGAAATGCAAGAGCAAGATCAGGGCTCCCACCCTCAAAGTCATTGCAGGCAAGGTCAAATGCAGGAAATGCAACTATCATGTCCTGAAGCCTAAGAGGAAGAAATAGGCTTTCTTTTGAAAATGAATGTCCAATCCGCCTTGCAGTATGTGCTTCATCTTTCGCTAGAGACCAAGGCAGCGTCCCTGTTCATTATCCTTCTCGGACTTTTCCTCTTCTTTAGGAGGAAGAGGCTGACTCTCCAGAAGATTATATTCCCAGCTCTCTACGCCCTGCTCTATAAGACGAAATACGGCCTGAAAAGGATGGATCGATGGGCGAAAAAGTACCCCAGGACGCTTAATGTGCTTGCACTCATCGGCATCTGGGCAGGCTTTATCGGGATGATAGCCATCTCAGCAACATTGCTGGTGACTCTGTTCCAGTCATTGTTTGTCAAGGAAGCTCCTGCGGCAGTGGGGTTGGTGCTTCCCATCAAGGCAAAAGGCGTCTTTCATGTCCCGTTCTTCTATTGGATCATCGCCATCTTTCTCCTGGCGATTGTGCATGAGTTCGCGCACGGTGTGGTGGCAAGGCTCCATAACCTTAAAGTGAAAAGTTCCGGTTTTGCGTTCTTCTGCGTGTTCATACCGTTGATTCCTGCAGCTTTTGTGGAGCCGGATGAGAAAGAGCTTGTCAGGAGAAAGCCAAAACAGCAGCTTGCGGTGTTTGCGGCAGGCCCTTTCGCAAATGTCCTTTTCGCAGCCTTTGCATTGCTCCTCTTCCTTGCCCTTGTCCCTCTGGTGGCCAGCATGGTGCTGCCTGACGGCATAAAGGTAAGCGCTGTGGTGCAGGGCAATATCACGTATCCTGCAGAGCTTGCAGGCCTGAAAGAAGGGGATATCATCTATGCAGTGGACAGCATACCGACTCCTGCCTTGGAGAACTTCACAGCAGTCATGCTCACGAAGAAGTCTGGAGACACTCTCCTGCTGGAGACGTCAGAAGGCAATAAGAGCCTGGTTCTGGCAGCGAATCCTTCAAACGCATCCTTGGGTTTCATCGGCATAACGCCCCAGCAGAACATCAGATATGCAGACTCCTATGCCAGCATGACCTGGCTCCCCATCAGCCTTCAATGGCTTCTCGGCCTCTTCATCTGGCTCTATATCCTTAACTTGGGCATAGGTCTCTTCAATCTCCTTCCGTTAGGCCCGCTCGACGGAGGCAGGATGTTCCTGACACTCCTCCTCATGAGATTTCCCAAGAAGAAGGCACAGAACATCTGGACAGCAGTCAGTTTGTTCTTCCTCATCATCATCGTTGCCAGCATCATCCATTCCTGCACGATGTGATAAGACCGTTGTAGAGTTGTTTCTTTCAATAGTCGTTCTTTTCTATTTGTCCGAAGAGTCAGCTTCCGTTAGAGGGCTTTTACGGCCAGGGAGTCCCAACGCTAAAGGAAAAAGCACCCCAACACTACTCTTCTTCGTATTCATCATATCTGTAATGACGCTTTATGCCATAGACTGCTTCATATTTTCACATCATCCACCTTCTCTTCTCCAATAGAAACCTTTAAGAATAATCCCCTATTTACTATGCTTTCAAATAGAGGTAATTAGAGAGGAAAGAGGAACACTGATGGGCCTATTCAACGTCTTCAGGAAACAGCAGCAGAGGCAACAGCCTCCATTTCCTGATGATGACCTCAATTTCCAGGAGCCTTCTTTTCCGCCGCCTCCTGGCATGGCACCACAGGAATTCGACAGCAAGATGGCAGCCTTCGAGTCCCAGCAGATGAAGAGGCAGCCAAAGCAGATGTCAGAGCTCCAGGCAGTCAAGCAGGCAGTGGGAGAGCCTGACTTTTCCATGGATAAGCAGCCTCTGCCTGAATTCGAGATGAGGAATGCACGGCCTGCATTATCAGCCAAGCCAAGACCTTCGTTTGAGGAAGCACTGAGCAGCATTCCCCAACAGACAGAGCCTCGTCAGATAGGGGAAGAGGATGAGTCCAAAGACTATGAAAAATACCAGGATGAGCATGCACATGAGGAGCTCTATGAGGAGCATGAAGAGGAGCTGGAGGATGAAGTCCAGCAGCAACAGCCAGAGCCAGAGCCTGAACAGCAGCCTGAGATGCGAATGCCTTCCTTCTCTCCTCAGAAGTCAGTGCCTTTGGAGCCTATCTTTGTGAATGAGACAGTCTATAAGTCTGTCCTGAGAGAACTGACATCCCTCAACCGCTTCACAGCAGATGCCCAGGCACTGCTCACGAAGATGAGTGCTCTTCAGTCGGAGATGTACCCCCAGTTCGATGCCTGGCACGCCACCTATGAAGACATCCATAAGAAGCTGATATTCATCGATAAGACACTGTTCGAGAAAAAGAGCTAAGGTGAGACACATGCCGGAAACTCCTGAATTGCCCATCTACATCAAGATTGAGGATTACAAGGACGTGCTTGACATCATCAACCTGATCAAGCAGAAGATGAAGGATGCCCAGTCGACACTGGGGAAGATCAACGAGCTCAAGAAGCAGGAGGACAGAGAGATTGAGCTCTGGAACCATACGCTGGACGAGATCGAGAGGAAGGTCGATTTCATCGACAGGAGCTTATTTGAACCGAAGTAAGGTGCACCAATGCCCAAAGACCTGTATTTCGTAGGACTGAAGAACCAGAAGGAATTGCGGAAGAGCATACTGCTCTCCTCGAAATCAATCATCGAGAACCTCCAGCACTTCGAGGACTTCAGGAAGAAGCGCACAGAGAAGCTGCGCGAGATTGAGAAGCTCAAATCCATAACAGACGAGATCTCTTCCCTGATAGAGAGGCTGAAATCAGAGCTGCCGAAGATCAAGGTGGATATGGAGAAAGTGAAAGCAGCTCCCCAGAAGACAAAGGAAGAGCCTGTCAAGGCATTGGGCCATCTCAGAGGAGAATTGGATGCGATAGAGGCGAAACTGAAGAATCTGTAAAGTGGCGCATTATTTCTTTCTGTAGTTTCATACTATGCATCTTACGGACTATCTGAATATTCAGCTTCTGTTGCTTCTTCCTTTAAACCTAGGAGTCCTGACGCTAAGAGCAGAAGCACCTTAACACTCCTCTTCAGAGTCGTCAGTTGAATAAAGAAAGGTAATCTGGTCAGCAGAAAATCCCCTCTCTAAAGAGTTAATTATTTAAAGACCATATTTTCTTTCTACGTACTATCCCGTTTCTTTATGCGGAGTTGCCGGAGTGGCCAAACGGGGCAGACTCAAGATCTGTTGGCTCAGTGCCTACGCAGGTTCGAATCCTGCACTCCGCATCCTCTCTTTAAGAGGATAACGCCCTCTTTCCCCATATCTTTTTATAATACCTCCCCTTCATCACTCTCCTAGGGGATTCCAGTCTCAAAAAAAGAAGGTGAAAGTATGGGGAACACATGTGTGATCTGCGGGGGCGACTTCAAGAGCAGTCCTGACGCAGTCGTAGTCTGCAACAACCACCAGGGCCCTGTCCATCTGGGCTGCTGTATGCACAGATGCTCATGGAACAACGAACCTTGTGAGCATGCAGACGGCATCTACAACAAGGTAGGGCCTAACCAGTAAAAGCTCATTTCATGTTATGGCTTTTTTCTACTTCTAAGTTAAACTATACCTTTATATATCCAGGCATCTTCAAAATCCATAAGAGGTGCAGTGATGTCGAATTGTAAGGTGTGCGGCAACAGCCACAGGGAAAGTCCTGATTCTGTCGTGATATGCGACCATCATCAGGGCCCTGTCCATCTGGGCTGCTGCATAACTCATTGCAGCTGGGACAGCCAGCCGTGCAAGCATTGCCAGGGCGTATTTGCAAAAGTGGATTTCTGAGGGTTTTCTTTCAGGCTTCCTGGTGCAAAGATTAAAAAAGGCAGCTCTCTTCTTCGCCTGAACATGAAAAGACCACCACTTATCAAAAGGACATTGTTCTTCCTCCTGGCCCTTGATTTCTTTGTAGTGGTGCTCCTCACCCTCCTCTTCCTCCAGATGAATGACCTGGACTATTATGCAGAGCATTTCTCAAGCAGCAATATCAATGCGCAGTTCGAGACTCCTGACTATCCTGTGCAGGCAGTCCAGGCGATGCTTGACTATTACCAGGGAGCCACCCCTACCTTTGCCTATGAAGGCTTTACAGAACAGGAGATTTCCCACCTGGCTGATGTCAAGCAGGTGCTGGGGACATGCAAGGCAGTGCTCATGACAGCAGCCCTGGTGTTTGTGTGCCTGCTGTTCTATCTTGCCTCCACAAAAGGCTTTTTCTCAAAAGCTACCCATTTCTTTACCTTTACAGCATCCTTCTTCTTCAGGCTCTTTATGGTATCGCTAATCATCGCTGCATCCTTCTTCCTGCTTGCCCTGCTGGCAGTGACCAATTTCACTCCGTTCTTCTCAGCTTTTCATGGCCTGTTCTTTCCAGGAGGCAACTGGATGTTTGCCCCTGACAGCACTCTCATCATCCTATTCCCAGAAACATTCTTCATGGAGTTCTTCATGAACATCGTCCTCAACACGCTGTTGGTGCTGGCGATGCTCTTCCTTGTCTCCTCACTCCTCTACCTCATCGTAAGGAGCAAAGGAACAAAACGAAAGATAAGGAAGAACAATTGAACATCTAGAAACAATCACCTGCATGCGGCAGTCTTCTCTTTCAGCTGCTGGAACCCTGTGTCAGACACGCAGTACTTGTCGTCGATCTTCTTGAACTGCACATCAAGGATATAGCCTGTGTCTGTCTGGACAGATGCGCCTGGCTCCTGCGCGACAATCTTCTCGACATAGCCCTGGCCCCACAGCATAAGGCCTATGCCGAGCGCAAGGGAGAATACAATAAGAAAGACAGTGCTGGTCAATGGCGTCAGTGCTCTCTGGCCGAAAAACATTTGCAGTACCTCATCCTTATCTCTGATATGATGGCTTATTTGAGTGTCTGGATATGCTCCTTCTCGAGGAGGATCATATAGATGAATAGGCTGATGATGGCCATCTCGAAGATGCCGAAAAGTATGCCGAAGGTGCTCTTGTCCCAGCTATAGGTATTCCTCATGATGGTAAGCACAGTTTCGATGATGAAGACAATAACCCCTAACATCAGGAAGAACCACGGCTTGATGTATATGTTGTTGTTCTTCGGCAGCGTGAAAAGGATATAGAAGAGGATGAACACCACCACCACGAGCGCCAGATTATAGAAAGGCGCAGCTTCAGTGAGGCTTGCGGAGAACGTCATGGGTTCACCCCATGGTATTTCTTGATGAGTATCTGCTGCACCAGCGCCCAGATCACAAAGCCCAGGATGAAAGAGGGGATGATATGGGTGATGGGATTGCCCCTGTCCATGAAATTCCATGCTTTCATGAACCCGAAGATCATCTCTAAAGCGAAAAGTATGAGCGCAGCAATCAATGGCTTCCATGCCCGCAGTTCTTTCCTTTTATGGGAATGCTTGAACATCGTGACAGCCAGTGCTCCTGCAACCACTGAGAGAAACACTACGGCAATCTGCAGCACACCTTCAGTAAACTGCGCTGGTGTTAACGGAGCCATGGCTGAATATTACATGGAAATTCTATATAAACCTTTGCATTTGCCCTTTCTTACTCGCTACTCCTCCTCTCCATGGTCTTTTGCAGCCCCTCTTTTTCTGTTTCCTTTCCTTTTGTGCCTCATCTGATGAATATGAGATTCAAGAAGTTCTTGAAAGAGAAATGGAAAATCAAGCAGATGTTCATTAAGAGGACAAACAAAAGTGGCGAACCCTCGTTTCTTATGGAGAATCCGCCAAAATGACTTATTTATCCTCTATTCAAAGCAAAGTTTTTTAAACAAGTTACCCTACAAGAGCGGTGTACCGCACGTAGTTACTTATGGTTGATTAGGGTGTTAGGTTGGTTTTCGAGAAGCACATCACTAAAGGCGATAGAGTCTACGGTCCCGGCACCTACGACATGAAAGGCGGGGCCTATA